>NZ_JBSGBZ010000010.1:0-229136 GCF_053601495.1 Streptomyces sp. NPDC004721 | reverse complement strand
GTGGGGGGGGCGCGGTGCGCCCTCCCCCTCCCCCCCCCCCCGACGTGCGCGCCGAGGGGGGCGGAAGCGGACCGCGCCGACCGACGTGCGCGCCGAGGGGGGCGGAAGCGGACCGCGCCGACCGACGTGCGCGCCGAGGGGGGCGGAAGAGCAGGGCCTAACGCCGACCGGCCGCGGCGGCCGGAAGCGCAGCTTGCGCCGTCTCGCCGCAGGTCACCGGGCGGCTCCGAACTCCTGGGTCCAGTAGTTGCCGGGCTGGGCGAGACCGACGCCGATCTCCTTGAAGGAGCAGTTGAGGATGTTCGCCTTGTGCCCGGCGCTGGACATCCAGCCCGCCATGACCTGCTCCGGAGTGGCGTAACCGTAGGCGACGTTCTCGCCGTAGCTCTGCCAGCTGTAGCCGGCACGCGTGATGCGGTCGCCCGGGTTGGACCCGTCGGACCCGGTGTGCGACATGTTCCGGTGGGCCGCCATGTCCTCGCTGTGTGCCTGGGCGGCCTTGGTCAGCTTCGCGTTCACGGTCAGCGCCGAGCAACCGGCCTTGGACCGCTCGGCGTTGACGAGTTCCACGACGCGAGCCGTGGGCCCGGACGACGTGCCGGTGTCCTTGGACGCGCTCGGCTCGGCGGGCGCACTGGCATCCGGCGCGCTCGGTTCGGCGGGGGCAGCGGTGTCCGGCGCGCTCGGTTCGGCGGGCGCACCGGCGTCCGGCGCGCTCGGTTGGCTGGGGGCGGCCGACTCGGCCGGGGCCCCCTGCGGCGGGCTGATCGGGGAGACGGGGTTGCCCTTCTGCCAGCTCCAGCCCGGGTTGCCCCGCGGGTTCCAGCCGGGGTTGCCCTGCTGGTTCCCGGCGCCGTAGGAGGGACGCTCTCCAGGGGCGGCCGGCCGGCCGTTGCAGGCCAGTGCGGCGGTAGGTATGGCGACGGCGCCCGTGGCGACGGCGGCGACGACTATGCGCCGGTAGTGCTGCTTCTTGCGGTGCGTGCCCATTGCGTGACCTCGCTCGGGGTGGGGGGTCGTCATTCTCTGGACGGCTCCGCAAAGGGCGCAAAGGGCGCTCGGTACTACCTGACCTCGTAGGTTCGAGATGCCCTTGCGAAAGCGAACGCGGGCGTGCTGCCCTCGGCCGGCGCGGCCTCCGGATTCCTGGCACACCGTCAGAAGACCCCGGACCGCGCGGGGCGAGCGAAGGTGGCGGGGGAGGGGAGCGCCGCCGGGCTCGCCGCGACACGCTCCCGCACGAAGACGGACAAATCCCATATGTCGCCAGAGCGGCATCTACTAAGCAGCCCGCTTAGTTACGGGAATGAGGTGATGGATGTCACGGAATCGCGGTTTCGTGACCATGTTCCACGTGTTGTGTCGCCGGGTCCTATACGAGGGGAGGGGCGCGTCCCGCGTGATGCGAGGGGCGCGGCGACACACCGGACTTTCACCCTTCGTTTTCTTGAGTCGTTCGTGTTTGCGGCGTAGGTTCGGCGCATGACCGGACCTCGGACCGAGTCCACAGCCGGGGAGCTTCGTGACGCCGGCCTGCGCGTGACCGCCGTGCGGGTGGCGCTGCTCGAGACCGTACGGGCAGGTGATCACCTCGATGTCGAGGCGATCGCCTCCGGCGCGCGCGAGCGCGTCGGTCACGTCTCCCTGCAAGCCGTCTACGAGGCGCTGCGCGCGCTCACCGCGGCGGGGCTCGTGCGCCGTATCGAACCGGCCGGCAGTCCGGCCCGGTTCGAGGGGCGCGTCGGGGACAACCACCACCACGTCGTGTGCCGCTCGTGCGGTGCCCTCGCCGACGTCGACTGTGCCGTCGGCGACGCTCCCTGTCTGGCCGCGTCCGAGGACCACGGCTTCTCGATCCACGAGGCCGAGGTCAACTACTGGGGCCTGTGCCCCGCCTGTTCCACCTCCGGCAGTACCTGAGCTCGCGATCCGCCCAGTCCGGAAGGAAGATCATGTCCGAGAACCCCGATGCAATCGTGACCGACGCGAAGACGGAGGGCACAGGCGGCTGCCCGGTCGCGCACGGTCGTGCGGCGCACCCCACCCAGGGTGGTGGAAACCGCCAGTGGTGGCCGGAGCGCCTCAACCTGAAGATCCTCGCCAAGAACCCCGCGGTGGCCAACCCCCTCGGCGGGGACTTCGACTACGCCGAGGCGTTCAAGAGCCTCGACCTCCCGGCCGTCAAGCGGGACGTCGCCGAGGTGCTGACCACCTCGCAGGACTGGTGGCCCGCCGACTTCGGCCACTACGGCCCCTTCATCATCCGGATGGCGTGGCACAGTGCCGGCACCTACCGGATCAGCGACGGCCGGGGCGGCGCCGGCGCCGGCCAGCAGCGCTTCGCACCGCTCAACAGCTGGCCGGACAACGGGAACCTGGACAAGGCCCGCCGCCTGCTGTGGCCGGTGAAGAAGAAGTACGGCCGGAACCTCTCGTGGGCCGACCTCATGATCCTCGCCGGCAACGTCGCCCTGGAGTCGATGGGCTTCAAGACCTTCGGGTACGCCGGCGGCCGTGAGGACGTGTGGGAGCCCGAGGAGGACGTCTACTGGGGTCCCGAGACCACCTGGCTCGGCGACGAGCGCTACACCGGCGACCACGAGCTGGAGAACCCGCTCGGCGCCGTCCAGATGGGTCTGATCTACGTCAACCCCGAGGGCCCGAACGGCAACCCGGACCCGATCGCCGCGGCCCGCGACGTCCGTGAGACGTTCCGCCGGATGGCGATGAACGACGAGGAGACGGTCGCCCTGATCGCGGGCGGTCACACCTTTGGCAAGACCCACGGCGCGGGCCCCGCCGACCACGTCGGCCCCGCTCCCGAGGGCGCCTCGATGGAGGAGCAGGGCCTCGGCTGGCGGAGCACCTACGGCACCGGCAAGGGCGGCGACGCGATCACCAGCGGCCTGGAGGGCATCTGGACGGACACGCCGACCACCTGGGACAACAGCTTCTTCCAGATCCTGTTCGGTTACGAGTGGGAGCTGTTCAAGAGCCCGGCCGGCGCCTACCAGTGGCGGCCGAAGGACGGCGCGGGCGCGGACACCGTCCCCGACGCCCACGACCCGTCCAGGCGGCACGCGCCCACGATGCTGACGACGGACCTCTCGCTGCGCGTCGACCCGGCCTACGAGCCGATCTCGCGCCGCTTCATGGAGAACCCGGAGGAGTTCGCGGACGCCTTCGCGCGCGCGTGGTTCAAGCTGACCCACCGCGACATGGGCCCGGTTGTGCGCTACCTCGGCCCGGAGGTTCCGACGGAGACGCTGCTGTGGCAGGACCCGCTGCCCGAGGCGGAGTACGAGCAGATCGACGCCGGGGACGCCGCCGAGCTCAAGGCCAGGATCCTCGACTCGGGTCTGTCCGTGTCGCAGCTGGTGTCCACCGCGTGGGCGTCGGCCTCTACCTTCCGCGGCAGCGACAAGCGGGGCGGTGCCAACGGCGCCCGCATCCGGCTTCAGCCGCAGAGCGGCTGGGAGGTCAACGACCCCGACGAGCTGGCGACGGTGCTGCGCACCCTGGAGCAGGTCCAGGAGTCCTTCAACGCCGCCCAGAGCGGCGGCAAGCGGGTCTCGCTGGCCGACCTGATCGTGCTCGCCGGTGGTGCGGCCGTCGAGCGGGCCGCCAAGGAGGCCGGCGTCGACGTCGAGGTGCCCTTCACCCCGGGCCGCGTGGACGCCTCGCAGGAGCAGACCGACGCGGAGTCCTTCGCCGCGCTGGAGCCCACCGCCGACGGGTTCCGCAACCACTACGGGAAGGGCAACCGGCTGCCGGCCGAGTACCTGCTGCTCGACCGGGCGAACCTGCTGACCCTGAGCGCCCCCGAGATGACGGTCCTCGTCGGCGGTCTGCGCGCCCTGGGCGCCACGTACAAGGGTTCGCAGCTCGGCGTCCTCACCGCGACGCCCGGCGTGCTGACCAACGACTTCTTCGTCAACCTGCTCGACCTGGGCACGACGTGGAAGGCGACGTCCGAGGACGCCGCTGCCTTCGAGGGCCGCGACGCCGCCACCGGTGAGGTCAAGTGGACGGGCAGCCGTGCCGACCTCGTCTTCGGGTCCAACTCCGAGCTGCGCGCGCTCGCGGAGGTCTACGCGAGCGACGACGCGAAGGAGAAGTTCGTCGAGGACTTCGTCGCGGCGTGGGTCAAGGTCATGAACCTCGACCGGTTCGACCTCGCCTGATCGCGCATGACCACAACCGAACACAGCTGATCACGCCTGACAACGGCTGATCATGGCATCGAGGCCGGCCGGCCCGCTCCGGCCGGCCTCGACGTGTTCCCGCCTCCCTGTGTCCCGGAATCTTGTTTCGTCCTACACCTAAGTGCATAATGCGCTTATGCATAAGCGGGTTATGGACCCAGCGGACCCCGAGGCGTCGCCCGAGGACCTGATGATCGCCGTCGAGCAGATGGTCCGCTACGTACGCCGCAGCGCCACCGCCGGCGGACTGAGCACGGCCGCCTCCTCGGCACTGTCCCGGCTGGGCCGCGAGGGCCCCTACCGGCTGACCGAGCTGGCTCGGGCGGAAAGCGTGTCCCAGCCCAACATGACCCAGCTCGTGACCCGGCTGGAGAGGGCGGGCCTGGTACGGCGCACCGCCGACCACAGCGACGGCCGGGGCGTGCTGGTGGAGGCCACCGACGCCGGTCTCGAGCTCTTCCGGCGGCGCCGCGCCGAACGCGCCCGGGCCCTTCAGCAGCTCGTGGAGGAACTGCCCGAGGCCGAGCAGCGCGCGGTGCGGGTGGCGCTGCCGGCCCTGGCCCGCGTCATCGAGGACCGCCAGGCGCGCTCCTGACCCGCCGCGCCGCCACCGCTCACCTCAGCCCACCTCACAGGAGAGGCGCACATGAGTGCACCGCACGGAAAGACCGCCGGTCACGGAAAGGTCGCCAGCCCTTTCAAGCAGCCCAAGGCCGTCTGGGCCGTCGCGTTCGCCTGCGTCATCTCGTTCATGGGCATCGGCCTGGTCGACCCGATCCTGCCCGCCCTGGCCGAGAGCCTGCACGCCACGCCCAGCCAGGTCTCCCTGCTGTTCAGCAGCTACCTGATCGTCACTGCGGTCGCGATGCTGATCGTCGGCTGGTTCTCCAGCCGCTTCGGGGCCAAGCGCACCCTCGTCACCGGCCTGGCCGTCATCGTCGTCTTCGCCGCCCTGGCCGGCTCGTCGGGCTCCATCAACGGCATCGTCGGCTTCCGCGCCGGCTGGGGGCTGGGCAACGCCCTGTTCATCGCCACCTCGCTGGCCGTCATCGTCGCCTCGGCCAGCGGCGGCTTCGGCGGCGCGATCATCCTCTACGAGACCGCGCTCGGCCTCGGCATCGCCGTGGGCCCGCTGCTCGGCGGCGAACTGGGCGCCATCAGCTGGCGCGGCCCCTTCTTCGGCGTCGCCGTCCTCATGGCCGTCGCCCTCATAGCCACCCTGGCCTTCGTCCCGACCCTGCCGAAACCCGAGCGTCGCACCTCGCCCCTCGCCCCCCTCAGGGCACTGCGCCACCGCGGCCTGCTGACGATGGGCATCATGGCCCTGCTGTACAACTGGGGCTTCTTCACCATGCTCGGCTACGCGCCGTACCCGATGGAGCTCAGCGCCCACCAGCTCGGGCTGGTCTTCACCGGATGGGGCCTGCTCGTGGCCGCCTTCAGCGTCTTCTTCGCCCCGCGCCTTCAGGCCCGCTACGGCACCGCCCCCGTGCTCTACGCCAACCTGCTCGGTCTGAGCATCGTGATGGCCGTCATCGCGGCCGGCGTCGCCACGCCCACTGTGGTCATCGTGGCGGTCGTCGCCAGCGGCGCCTTCATCGGCATCAACAACACCCTGACCACCCAGGCCGTCATGCTCGTCTCCCCGGTCGAGCGGCCCGTCGCCTCCTCCGCGTACGGCTTCCTGCGGTTCATCGGCGGCGGCCTGGCACCCTACGTCGCCGGCAAGCTCGCCGACGCCACCGACCTCAGCGTCCCGTTCTACCTGGGCGCCGCCACCTTCCTCCTCGCCATTCCGGTGCTGGCCTGCGGCCACCGGCTGCTGCGGGAGGCCGAGGCGCGCACCGGGGAAGGGGAGCCCGTCACACCGACGTTCACGCCCGTCGGCACGGCGGCGTCCACCGGCACGGCGCCCGTGGTCGTCGCCGTCGGCGCCCACGATGGTGCCGCCGTGATTGTCGACGCCGCGGCACGGCTCGCCCGGGACACCGGCAGCCCCCTGGAGGTCGTGCACGTCCAGCAGATCGCCGTCGTCGAGGAACAGGCGGCCGACGCAGAGGACTTCGCGCAGGCCCGCGCCACCGTCACCGCCCACCTCGACCGGCTCGCCGCCCATGGCGTCGTCGCGCGGGGCCAGATCCTCGGCAGCGTCGGCGACCACGCGGCGGCCGGCCGCGCCCTGGCCCGGCACGCCGCCGAGGTGGGCGCGCGTGCCGTGGCGGTGGGCCGTTCGCCGCGTGGCCCGCTCGCCCAGTTCGCCGACGGCAGTTTCACCGCGGCCCTGACCCACACCGCCACCTGCACCGTGGTCCTGGTCGACCCCGACAGCGAGCCGCGGCCGCTGACCGCGGCCGCGTTGTCCGAACTCCGGGGCGCGGCGGGCTGACCGGCGTCCGATGCACGGACGGGGACCGCGTGGCGAACGTCCGCCACGCGGTCCCCGTCCGTGCGGCGGGCGCTACCGGTCGCGGGGGGCGCGCCGCGTGTGCGAGCGGGGGTCGACGGCCAGGGAGCCCGCGGTGACCTCCTCGGGGTCGAGTTCCTGCCGGCCGTGCCGGTCGCCGCGGAACACGTCGCCGTACAGGTCCTCGAGCCAGGAGGACTGGTAGATCGTGTCGAGGTAGCGCTCCCCGAGGTCCGGGGCGATGGCCACGGCGGTCAGGTCGCGGGCGTCGTTGCGCGACAGCCAGTCCATCGCGCCGCTGACCACCGTCCCGGTGGAGCCGCCGAACAGGAAGCCGCGCTGGGCCAGCCGATGGCAGGCGCGGATGGTGTCCGCCTCCTCGACCCGGACCACCTCGTCGACGAAGGACTCGTCGAGCAGTGGCGGGCGCATGCTCATGCCCAGTCCGGGGATCATCCGCCGGCCCGGCTTGCCGCCGAAGGCCACCGAGCCGACGGTGTCCACCGCGACGATCCGCACCGGCCGGTGCCACTCGCGGAAGAAGCGGGCGCAGCCCATCAGTGTGCCCGTGGTGCCCGAGCCGACGAACAGCACGTCGAGACGGGGGAACTGGCGGGCGATCTCCGGCGCGGTCCTGCGGTAGTGGGCCCCCCAGTTGTTCGGGTTGGTGTACTGGCTGAGCCAGACGTACCGCTCGTCGGAGGCGCACAGCGCGCGGACGTAGTCGATCCGCGCGCCGAGGAAGCCGCCGTTGGCGTCCAGGTCGGCGATGACGTGCACCTCGCTGCCCAGCGCCTCCATCAGCAGCCGGGCGGACAGGTTGCAGCGGGAGTCCGTCACGCAGAGGAACCGGTAGCCCTTGCTGGCGGCGATCATGCTGAGCGCCACACCGAGGTTGCCGGACGAGGACTCGATGAGGATCGAGCGGGGCGTCAGGAGGCCGTCCCGTTCCGCGGCCTCCACCATCTCTGTCGCGGCCTTCATCTTGATCGAGCCGGCGAAGTTGAAGCCCTCGCACTTCAGGTAGAGCGAGCGCCCGAATATCGGCCGGAGATCAACATAGAGTTGGCCTTCGTTGAAGGCGTGGGGGGCTGAGATGACGGGCACGCTGGCCTCCTGATGCCTGGGCCGAGGGTAGGAACGTTCAGCCGTACCGGCGCAGCTCATGGAAGAAGTCGTCGATGACGTGCAGGTTTTTGGCGCGGGCCACCTCGTCGTAGACGTACTTGCCGACGGCGAGGTCGAGGACCCCCAGGCCGAACGGCGAGAAGATCACCGGCCGGTCGGCGGGCGGATCCACCCGCCCGGTCATGACGTCGTCGAGGGTGCCGTGCAGGAAGTCCCGGCCTCCGGTGAGCTGCTCGGTCAGGTGCGGCGAGGTGCCGGCCTTCAGGCAGTGCTCGACGTCGTCGACGAAGTTGGCGGCGGAGAGCAGCACCTGGGGGGCGAGGTCGCGCAGCGACACGTGCAGGACGACCGGATGGTGGGTGAACCAGGCCGGGTCGGTGACGTGCGGCTCGCCGGCGATCGTCGCGAAGACCACCAGGTCGCTGGAGCGGATCAGGTCCTCGCCGCTCTCGTGGACGGTGACCTTCGGGGCGTGCCCGGCGGCACCGCTCTGGCCCAGGTAGCCGCAGAACCCGGCGGAGCTGTCGGCGGAAACGTCGTAGACGCCGACGCTGTCGAAGCTGAAGCCGGTGCCGGTCAGGAAGGTGTGGATGTAGCGTGCGATCAGGCCGGTGCCGAAGAAGCCGACCCGGGTTGGGCGGGGCCGGTTGCGGGTGAGCCAGTCGGCGGCCAGCGCCGCGGACGCGGCGGTCCTGGTGGCGCTGATGATGGAGCTCTCCATGCAGGCGAACGGGTAGCCGGTGTCGTGGTCGTTGAGGATCAGGACCGCCGAGGCCCGGGGCAGGCCGGCGTCGACGTTGGCCGGGAAGCTGGAGATCCACTTCAGTCCGTCCACGCCCACCGACCCGCCGACGGAGGCCGGCAGCGCGATGATCCGCGCCGTGGGACGGTCGGGGAAGCGCAGGAAGTACGACGGCGGGTTCACTGTGCTGCCCGAGCCGTGCAGCCGGTACGTCGCCTCGACCAGTTCCGTGAGCTGCTTCTCGCGCCCTTCGAGCGCTTGCCGGACCTGGGCGCCGGAGATCACGGCGAAGGTCGGCACCGGGGCGGGCCGGAAGGTGGTCGGGTCGGTGGCGGGGGAGGTCACGGGAGTCATCGCCGGCTTCCCTTCGGGGTCGGGCCGTACTCGGCAAGGCGCTGGGGCTCGGCCATGGCGACGAGCACCTGCCGGTCACCGGTGAAGGCCTCCCTGCTGTGCGCCATGCGGATGTTGTCGACCAGCATCAGGTCGCCGGACTGCCAGGGCTCGCGTCGGGTGTGCGCCTCGTACGTCTCGTTGAGCAGCTGCACGACCTCCTCGCCGATCGGTGTGCCGTCGCCGAAGCGGGTGTTGAACGGCAGCCCGTCCTCGCCGTACTCGTCCACCAGGTACTCGCGCACCTCCGGGGCCAGCGTCCACTCGTTGAGGAAGGCGATCTGGTTGAACCAGCAGCGCCGGCCGGTGTCCGGGTGCCGCACCACGGCGCAGCGCCGCTGCCGGGTACGCAGGCCGCCGTCGGGCTGCCAGGCGAACTCGATGGCGTGGGCGCGGCAGTAGTTCTCGACGGTCTCGCGGTCGTCGGTGCCGAACGACTCCGCCAGGGACGCCCCGATCTCGTCGTTGTAGCTGCGGGTGAGCAGCCAGCCCTCGCGCTCGAAACGCTCGGTCAGCCCCGCGGGCAGCGCGTTCAGCACCGCCTCCGCGTCGGCGACCGCGGTCGCCCCGCCCTCGGTGGGCGCGGTCGGGCACGCGAACAGCATCAGACCGGGCACCTTGAGCGCGTAACTCAGCTCGTGGTGCATGCACATGGGCTGGTTGGCGGGCCAGGCGGTGGAGGAGTACAGACCGCGGCCGTAGGCCTCGCGGGGGGCGAAGGCCTCCCGTTCCGGCATCAGCGGGCCGGCCAGTTCCGTGAAGACGGCGGAGATCTGCTCGGGCTCCCGCAGCCCCAGGCCGCGTACGAGCACGGCTCCGTGCTCGGCGACCCGGGCCCGCAGTGCCTCGCGGTGCTCGGCCGCCCATCCGGTCGCGTCCGCAGAGGTCTCGACACGCAGGACGGGCGGTCTGCCCGGTCGCAGCTCCACCTCCAGTACCGAAGCCGGGGACGAGAACGACATCTCGGTTTCCTTTCGTTCGTCACCAACGAGGCCGGGGCGGGCCTCAGCGGTGTTCAGGAGGAGGCCAGCAGGTCGGCGGCGTCCAGTACGGCCGCCGCCACCGCGGCCGGGCGGGTGCGTGGGAAGTAGTGGCCGCCGTCGGTGAGTTCACGCAGGTCCACCTGTTCGGCGAGGAACTCCCAGTCCCGCCAGTGGTCCTGGAAGCCCGCGGTGCTCGGGTCGTCGGCGGCGACGACCACGGTGACCGGCGCGGCCAGTCTCACCGCCGGCGGGCTGTCGAGGGCGTCGGCGAAGCAGCGGTGCGCCGACACGCAGTCGTGCCGGTAGGCGGCCCCGACGCGCTCGGCGTGCTCCGCGTTCAGCTCGCCGAGTTCCAGGTGGCCGCCGTCCGCACCGAGCCGCGCGGCGATCTCGGCATCGCTGCGCTTGGTCAACTCGATGGCGGCGGCGCGTCGTTCGATGGCTGTGCCGGGCAACTGCGCGCCGAGGAACACCCGAGTCACCTCCACTCCGAGCGCGGAGAGCCTCCGGGCGGTCAGCAGGGCGGGCGCGGTGCCGGAGGAGTGGCCCCAGAGCATGACCCGCTTGAGGCCGCGCCCGGCGATCTCCGCGGCGACCCGCTCCACCACCTGTTCCAAGGGCGCGAACGGCTCCTCCCCGGCGGCCAGGTCGTGGCCGGGCAGGTCCACCGCGTGGACGGCGACGCCACTGCCGGCCAGGGCGCTCGCCAGCGGCTGGAAGTTGACCGCGTTGCCGCCCGCGTGGGGGAAGCACACCAGCGCGCACTCGGAGGAATCCTCGTCCGCCGACAACGGCTGGAGCAGCTCCGGCCGCTGCCGGGCCGTGCCGTCGAGGCACGCCGCGAGGTCGGCGAGTACCGGGTGCCGGGTGATGTCCTTGAGGGACACCGCGCGGTTCAGGGCGATGGTGAGCTTCACCGCCGACAGGGAGGTCGCGCCGAGGTCGAAGAAGTGGTCCCGCCGGCCGATCGTCTGCCCGGGCAGGCCCAGCAGTTCCGCCCAGGCGGCCGCCAGCCTCCGCTCGGCCGGGGTGCGCGGGGCGTCGTGGGACTCACCGGAAGCGGCTTCGTCCGCCGCCGGCGTGCCGCGTTCGGCCAGCGCGGTCAGCGCCTTGCGGTCGATCTTGCCGTTGGCGGTCAGCGGCAGCCCGTCCTGCCAGTGGAAGGCCGACGGGACCATGTACGCGGGGAGCACGGCACCGAGCGCGTCGCGCAACTCCTCCGGTTCGAGTCGCCGACCGGTGTGGAAGGCGATCAGATGCGTGCTGCGGCCCGCGAGTTCGGCGATGACCACCGCGCCGTCCCGGACCCCGGGAACGCGCAGCAGGGTGTTCTCGATCTCCCCGATCTCGATGCGGAACCCGCGGATCTTGACCTGGCTGTCCCGGCGGCCGAGGAACTCCAGCTTCCCGCCGGGGTGCCAGCGACCCCAGTCGCCCGCCAGATACAGCCGCTCGCCAGGCCGGTGCGGGTCCTCGCGGTAGGCCTCACGGGTCCGCTCGGGGTCGTTGACGTATCCGCGTCCCACGCACACGCCGGAGAAGGCGATCAGCCCGGGGGCGCCGAGCGGCACCGGAGAAAGGTGCTCGTCGACCACGTAGACGCGCACGTTGCCGACCGGGCGCCCCAGCAGCACCCGTTCCGGAACCGCGTCCATGACCTCGTGGTTGGTGTCGTCCGAAGTCTCCGTCAGCCCATAGGCGTTGACCAGCTTGATGCCGGGCTGGAGGGCGAACCAGCGCTGGACGAGTTCCCGCTTCAGCGCCTCGCCGGTCACCGAAACGCAGGCCAGGTCGGGCAGTTCGCGGGGGTGCCGCTCCAGGTACGAGGCCACCACCTCCAGATAGGAGGGCACGACCTGCGCCACGGCGACCCGGCCGCGCACCAGCGTGTCGACGAACCGCTCCACGTCCACGACGGCTTCCTGCTCGACCAGCAGGGTCCGCCCGCCCACCAGCAGCGCGGCCAGCAGCTGCCACAGGGAGATGTCGAAGCACTGCGGAGCCGTCTGTGCCACCACCCGCCCGGGACCGATCCCCAGATCGTCGATCTTGGCGTACAGGTGGTTGAGCATGCCGGCGTGCTCGCACATCGCTCCCTTGGGCTCGCCGGTGGAGCCGGAGGTGAAGTAGATGTACGCCAACTGGCCCGGGGAGACCTCCACCCGGAGGTCGTCGTCCGCGTGCTCCTCCGCGTACGCCGTTTCGATCAGCAGCTTCTCGGTCCCCGGCGGCAGTGCGGCCGGTGCCTCGTCCAGGGTGGCGGTGCTGCCCGGCTCGGTCAGCACCAGCCGGCAGCCGGCCCGGGCGAGCATCGCCCCGATGCGCTCGGCCGGGAAGTGCGGCTCGATCGGCAGATAGGCACCGCCGGCCTTGAACACCGCCAGCACCGCCGCCAGCCAGTCGAGGTTGCGCTCGGTGACCACGGCCACCACGTCCTCCCGGCCCAGACCGCGCGCCAGCAGCGCGCGGGCCAGCCGGTTGGCCCGCGCGTTCAGCTCCCCGTACGTCCACGAGCGGTCGCCGTGCACCGCGGCCACCGCCTCGGGGTCGGCCCGTACCCGCTCCTCGAAGAGTTCGTGCGCCCGCGCGGACGGCAGCTCCCGGTGGGGTCCGGCCAGCCCCTCCAACTGGTCGCGCGTCTCCTCGGGCGACAGCAGGCTCTGCCCGGTGTGCTCGGCGTCCACGTCGGCGGTCATCAGCCGCAGCGCGGTCAGGTGGTAGCCGCAGACCCGGGCCGCGGCCTCGGCGTCCAGCGCGTCCGTGCGGTACCGCAAGCGTGCCGTCAGCAGCCCGTCGCGCTCGCCGAAGGCCATCCGCAGCACCGCCTCGGCGGGCAGGGCGCCGCTCCCGGTGTCCGCCGGGTCGAAGACGGCCTCGAACAACGGTTCCGGGAGTCCCAGCTCCCGGCGCAGCTCGTCCACGGGGAAGTCCCGGTGCGCGATCAGGTCCGCCGCGACACGGTGGACGTCGAGCACCAGCCGGCGCCAGGACCCCGGTGCGACGGCAGGCCGGCAGGGCAGCGGGCCGGCGTCGGGGCCCGTGACCCAGCCCGTCACCACGTCCTGCTCACCGGACAGCGCGGCCAGCACCTTGGCGTGCGCGGCCAGCAGGACCGCGCTGGACGGCACCCCCAGCTCCGCCGCGAGGGCGCGCACCGCCCGCGCTGTCCCGGCCGGCACGGTCTCCTCGTGCTCGGCGTCACCGGCCACCGGCTCGGGTGCCCACCGCGGAACGGCGGTGAAGCCGCCGGCGGTGAGCACCTCGCTCCAGAACTCCCTGTCCGCTGCCACGCGCGCTCCCATTGAATGGCCCTTCCTCACTTCGCCGTCGGCGCGGCGGGATTTCCGCCCCATTCCGCCTTCGCGGGGACTTCCTCGCCCTTCATGAGGAAGGAATCGGGCGCCAGTACGGCCCCGTCGCCCACCGTCACGCCGTAGTGCACGTGCGCGCCGACCCCGAGCGTGCAGTCGGAGCCGAGCGTGGTGCGGTCCGACTTGAAGGTGCCGTCCTCCTGCGAGTGGCACTGGATCTTGCTGCCCGCGTTCAGCGTGCAGTCGTCCCCGATGACGGTGAGCGTCCGCTCCGTGATGTAGCAGCCGTCGTCGAAGACCCTGCGGCCGATGCGCACGCCCATCAGGCGCCAGACCAGGCTCTTGAACGGGGTCCCGTTGAACACCTCGAGCCATTCGTCGGGCACCTTCCACAGCCGCTCGTGCCACCAGAAGTACGGGTCGTAGATGGAGCACAGGCGGGGGCGGAGGGAGCGGAAGGCGGCGATGGCCCGCTCCACCAGGATGAAGTAGCCGGCCGTGATGGCGACGGTGAGGGCCAGGTAGCCGGCGATCACCACATGGCCCAGGGTGCCGTACAGGTCGACGCAGGCCAGAGCGATGCCCGTGAGCACGGCGGCGAGCACCCAGCGCAGCAGCAGGTGGAGCGCCATGGAACGCAGGTTGTAGCGATTCTTCGCGGCGAGGTTGCGGCGCAGGGCGTCGCCCGTCCTGAGGTGGTCGAAGCGGGTGTCGCGCTCCACCGAACGGGGGATCTCGAAGCACGGTGAGCCGAGCAGCCCGACCCCTTCGCGCAGTTCGCCGTCGAGGGGGACCATCACCTTCGTCGCGAGCAGGCAGTTGTCGCCCGTTCTGGCTCCCGCCGGATAGGCGATGTTGTTGCCGAGGAAGTTGCGCGCGCCGACCGTCGCCCGGCTCACCTTGAAGGAGGTGCTGGAGTAGTCGGCGTTGATGATGGAGAGCCCGTCGGCCACCATCGTCCCGCTGCCGACGGACACCAGGAACGGCGTCTCGTGCTGCACCTCGGTGCCGAAGTTCGAGCCGGTCTGCTCCACCTGGGACAGGTCGTATCCGAGCCGGCGCAGATAGGGGACGATGTAGGAGCTGTCGCCGACGAGCCAGGGGAAGAACTTGATGTTCGTCAGGCCGGCCACGGCCCGGTGCATCGCGTACTGGAAGCCGTAGAGCGGGTAGACCCGGTCGGGCTTGACGGCCAGGCTCAGCAGCCGGGGCACCGCGAACATCAGGGCCAGGCCCACGACGAGCCCGCCGAAGAACAGCACGGCGGACACGGCCAGGGTGTCGGTGAGGAACTCCGGCACCGTGGACAGGGTCGTCCCCGCGTCCAGACGGCCGCGCAGCGCCGGGACCTCCGCGAACAGCATGTAGATGCCGCCGAGGGCGAACGGCAGGTACAGCAGGAAGAGCTGGAGCAGGGAGGACACCCCGAAGACGGCCCGCCGCAGCGTGCCGCACCGGGTCGGCTCGACCCTGATGTGGTCGACCGACGTGGGCTGTGCCGGGGAGCCGTGCCGGCGTTCACCGGCCGGCACGTGCTGGCCCCGGTACAGGGCGGAGGCGTGGCCGAGCTGCGAGCCGTCGCCCATCGAGGTGTCGATGTCGAGCACCGACTTCTCGCCGACGAAGGCGTCCCGGCCGATGTCGATCCGGCCGGTCTGGATGTGCCCGGCGTGTGCCCGGTAGCACTGGAAGAACGCGTCCTTGCGGATCACCGTGCCCGCGCCGATGGTGAGCAGGTCGGTGCAGACCGGCACGGAGTGGGAGAGGATCGTGACGTCCTTGCCGATCCGCGCGCCCAGGGCCCGCAGGTACATCACGTACACAGGATTTCCGATGAAGAGGATCATCGGATTCGCGTGCAGGAGCACCTTGACGATCCAGAAGCGGAGATAGGCCGCACCCCACACCGGGAACTCGCCCGGCTTCCAGCGGCCGACGAGAATCCACTTCGCCGCGACCGGGAAGGCGCACAGCAGGAGAAAACCGCCGGTCCCGAACACCAGGGACCGGAGATAGATGTCGACGACACCCGATGCCGAGCCGATCCACTCGTAGGCCCGTGCGGTGGCCATTCCGGCGACGAACGAATATCCGAGGAAGATGAGCAACTGGGCGGCTCCGCACAGCACGTAGCGAGCCGTGCTCGGTGCCGCCCCGGCCGGTGCCGGCGTCCCGCCCGCGGGTGCCGCCGGGGCCGCTGGCGCGGGTGCGGCGGCGGGTGGTGGAGCGAGGCTCGCGAGGGCTTCCGCCAGGCTGCGGACCGTGGGGTTGCGGTAGATGTCCTTCATGGACACCGGCGGCAGGTCGGATCTCTTCCGGACCCGCGCACAGAATTGCGCCATGACCAGGGAGTTGGCGCCCAGGTCGTCGAAGAAATGACTTTCGGGCGGAACGTGTTCGGCGTGTACGACGTCCGCCAGGATTCCGGCGAGCTCCCCCTCGGTATCCGCCGCCGTCGGGAGGGTTCCTGCATGCCCGGCGATCACGGGTTCGTCCGGCCCGGGCATCAAGATGTCGGCAGACTTCTCCACCATGCGAGCTCCCTGAAGGAAAGGTCGAAAACCATCGGTCAACGGTGCCCGGTCTCCGGGACCGTGCGTTTTCGCCTGATCACGAAACCACTGATCAGTCTTGTTCGGTCGTCGCTCGGATGCCACTCGGATTCACTCGCGCCGAGGGAACCGGAACGTTCGACGCGCCTCTATTCCTCGGTTCTTCGCGCCGACGGCCTGAGTAATCTCACCCGTATGGGGGTTCACCTTCTGGAGGGCCCCGGCACACCGCGGGGGCGTATCGGCGCGGTGGCCGACGGGGCGTGGAACGCGCGTTCGTACGGGTATGAGGGGAAAGAAAAGAGGGGGGAAGGTACGGCACCGCGTGGCGGTGGGCCGGCGGTGTCCCGTGCCGGGCCGAGTGGCCTCGGTCCGGCCCCGCGCGCAGACTGTGCAGTGAGGCGGGGCCGCCCGGGGCTGGGCGGCAACGCGAGGCCGTCCTGTTCGGGGCTGTGCCGGCCGTTCGCCGGACCGTTCGTTGAGGGGGCCGATATGGCCGTGGAAATCCCGCCCCTGCTGAGCCCCTCACGGCTCAGGCGCCGTGGCGGGCTCTTGGGCGAATGCATGGCGGAGTTCCTGGGGACGCTGGTCCTCATCGCCTTCGGATGCGGCTCGGTGGCCATGGCGGTGGCGGCGCTGCCCGGCTCGGGACGCACCGAGGGGCCCACGACGTTCTTCATCAGTGCCGGTGACTGGCTGCTGGTCGGCTGGGGCTGGGCCTTCGCGGTGGCCTTCGGCGTGTACGTCGCCGGAGGCGTCAGCGGGGCGCACATCAACCCGGCGGTGACGCTGGCGTTCGCGGTGCGCCGCAAGTTCCCCTGGGTGAAGGTGGTTCCGTACTGGATCTCACAGGTGGCGGGCGCCTTCGTCGGCGCCGCGGTGGTGTACGCGGTCTATCACGACGCGATCAACACCTTCGACCAGGCGATGAAGGGACCGAAGACGCACGGGCACACCGTCGCCTCGTTCTCGATCTTCGCCACCTTCCCGGCGCCCTACTTCCACGGCGGTTACTGGGGGCCGCTCGTGGACCAGATCGTCGGCACCGCGTTCCTGGTCATGCTGATCGTGGCGGTCCTCGACCTGCGCAACACCGCCGTGAAGGCCAACCTCGGGCCGCTGGTCATCGGCTTCGTGGTGGCCGCCATCGGCATCTCCTACGGAGCGAACGCCGGGTACGCCATCAACCCGGCCCGTGACTTCGGTCCGCGCCTGTTCACCTTCTTCGCCGGGTGGGGAGACCTGGCTCTGCCCGGCAGCCTGGCCGGGTCGTTCAGCCATTACTGGTGGATCCCGATCGTCGGACCGCTCGTCGGCGGGGTCGTCGGCGTCCTGGTGTACGACCTGTTCGTCGGCGACGTACTGCACATCCGCGCCCAGGAGGGCCGGCTCCCGGAGCCCGGACGCACCCGCCCGACCGAGGAGAGCGACACCTAGGGCCTGCCGTCAGGAGTATGCCCAACGCGGTCGTCGCGGCTGGTGGTGCTGGTTCATGGCCCCCCTGGGCCCCGGTACGAGGGCCGGCCGCCTTGGCCTTCCCGGCGGCCGGCCGGATCGGCGCGGGCTCAGCCGTGGTAGCTGATGTAGCCGTCACCGTCGCGGTCGTCGCGGGCCTTGGTGTAGGAGTGGACGTCGGCGCGGGCACCGGAGGGCTTGAGCAGGTAAATGGTGTCCTTGTCGTTGTTCCAGATGAAGTTGCAGTTCTGGCGGTAGACGACGTTCTTGGCGTCGGAGTCCGTGCCCTTGCCCCCGCGCAGCTTCACGTAGTCGCCGGGCTCGAGTGTGTGGTTGGCGCGGAACGTGAACCGGTTGCCGGAGGCGTCCTTGACCACATAGCCCTTGAGGTTGACGGTCGCGGTGCGCGAGTAGTTCTTGATCGTCAGGTACTCGTCCTTGGTGTTGCCGGTACGGCAGTTGTTGGAGTCCCGTCCGGGCGCGTCGTACTGGACGCCCTTGACCTTCAGCGCGGACGAGTATTCGGCGGCCTGCGCCGGTGCGGCGGCGATGACGGCGATCGTCCCGGCCGTGGCGGCCACGGCCAGCGCGGAGCGTATACGCACGAGGTTCCCCCCTCAGTGGTGCCAATGGAGCCTCAGGAGCATACACAAGAAGTAAGAACAGGGTGACGGAGGGGTGGAGGGAGTGTGAAGATCACCGTGTCTCCTCGACACGTGAACCCCTCTCCATGCCGCGGTTGACGTGCTCTCCGGCGCTCCGAGCCCCGACGGGCCGGCTTTCGCCAGCCTCTGCCCGTGTGACCGAACCCACCAGCCTCACGCTCAGGGCGATCCGCGAGTCGTACGACACCGTCGCCGCCGCCTACGCCGAACAAGTCCCGAAACCGGCCGAGTTGGACCCGTTGTCGCGCGGGATGCTGGCGGCGTTCGCCGAGCAGGTGCGGCACGCCGGACTGGGACCGGTCGCGGATCTGGGCTGCGGGCCCGGCTATGTCACCGCCCACCTGCACGAGTCGGGGGTGCGCGCGATCGGCGTCGACCTGTCGGCCGGCATGGTGCGGCAGGCCCGGCACGCCCAGCCGGACCTGGCGTTCGCCCAGAGTTCGATGACCGCGCTGGGCCTGGCCGACGACGTGCTCGGCGGCATCCTCGCCTGGTACTCCACGCACCACACGCCCCCCGCGCTGCTGCCGGATGTCTTCGCCGAGTTCCACCGCACACTCGCGCCGGGAGGACGCCTGCTGTGGGGATGCCATGTCGGCGACGAACACCGGCGGCCCGCCCGGGGATACGGCCATCCCGTGTCCTACGAGTGGTACCTCCTCCCCGTGGAGCGGGTAGCCGAACTCCTGGAGCGGGCCGGGCTGGTCGTCACGGCCCGCCTGGTGCAGGAGCCCGCCGGGCGGCTGACGCGGCAGCACGCCTGCCTTCTGGCTCGGAAGGCCTGAGCGCTCCACCCGGTGCGGGACAACCGGCCGTGGTCCCGCGCCGGTTGGTCATCCGGTCGTCAGCACCATGCGGAACCGGGCGGCGCCGGCGAGCATCTTCCGGTACGCCTCGCCGGCCTGGTCCAGCGGCACCGCCTCGGTCATCGGACGAATCCCGTGCAGGGCGCTGAACGCCATCGTGTCCTGCACGTCCTGCGCGGTGCCCGACGGGTGCCCGCGGATGATCCGGGCGCCCGTGATCAGCTGGAGGGGGCTGATCCCCAGGGGCTCGGGCGCCGCCCCGATCACCACCAGCTCACCGCGGTGCGACAGTCCGTCGACGGTCGCCGCGATCGCATCGGAGCTGCCGGCCGTGGCCAGCACGACCTTGGCGCCGCCCAGCGATTGCAACGCGTCGGCGACGGGGGTGTCCGTCGTGCTGTCGACGTAGTGGTGCGCGCCGAGCTGCTTGGCGAAGTCGGCCTTGTCGGCCCCGCGCGCGATCGCCACCGTCTCGAAGCCCATGGCCACCGCGTACTGCACCCCCAGATGACCCAGGCCTCCGATGCCGAGCACGGCCACCAGATCACCCGGCTGCGCGGAGCTGCGCCGCAGTCCGTTGAACGTGGTCACGCCCGCGCACGCCATCGGCCCGGCGTCGGTCGCCGCCAGCGCGTCGGGGATCCGGGCCAGCGCGTCGACCGGCGCGATCACCCGCTCGGCGAAGCCGCCGTCGTAGGACCAGCCGGGGACCTTCAGATTCGGGCACACGATGAAGTCGCCCTGCCGGCACGGGGCGCAGTGGTGGCAGCTGCCGCCGAACCAGCCCACCGTCACCCGGTCGCCCACCTGCCAGCCCTGGTCCCGCGTCCCGTCGCCGAGCTGCTCGATCCGCCCGGCGATCTCGTGCCCGGCAACGACCGGGAAAGTGACCCCGGGCATCAGGGCGTCCACGAAGAAGCTGTCGCTGTGGCAGACTCCGCACGCCTCCACGGTGATCGCGACCTGGCCACGGCCCGGCTCCGCCGCCTCACGCTCGACGATCTCGAACGGACCGCCGGCGGTGGTCACCTGCGCGACTGTGTAGGTACTCATCTGTCTCTCCTGGAAGCGGGTACGACGGCCCCCGCAACCAGGACATCAGCTCCGCGCCGATCGCGCGCGTGGTACGGGCCCGCGAAGGGCCCGGCCACCGTCAGCCGCCCGGCATGGGGCGCACGGTCAGGATCTGCTGGGCGTGGCCGACCGGGCCGTGCAGATCGTGCAGGACCGTGCTGGTCAGGCCGACGCCGGTCGGGCCGAAAGCCACGGTGGTGTCCAGACCGGTCCAGGGGCCCTCCGGGCGGCGGTGCAGATGCACGGTCAGGTCGACGTTGGGAAACATCCACGCGGTGGGCGACTGGCGTATGGCGATGCCGTTCGCCGTGTCGACGAGGGAGAGGTAGGAGGCGAGCGGGCTGCTGGGCTCGCCGGCGACCAGGGTGAGCGGGGTGGAGACCCAGGCGGTGGTGCGGCCGGGGCTCGGCGGGGCGAGCGGACGCACGTCCAGGGACGCGATGAAACCGCCCGGCCAGGACTCGCTCATCGCCCAGGGTGCGAGCCGGTCGGGTGGGGTGAGCCGGTCGCCGGCACCCCCGGCGACGGCCGCGGTGTCCTGCGCCGACAGCAGCCAGACGCGGGCCCGGACCACCGGGCGGCCGGCGATGCGCACGACGGCTTCCAGGAGTTCGATGGTGCGGCCGGGGCGGAGGGTCTCCACCTCGATCTCGCACTCGTCCAGGGCCGGGCGGCCGAGGATGTCGTAGCTGATCCGGACCGGTATCAGGGCGCTGCCCCCACGCGCGGCCAAGTGGTCCTCGACCGCGTGGACGACCAGCCCGCCCAGCGGGCTGAAGTGCTGCTCATGCACGTCCCAGGCGCCACCGGCGTGTGCGGTGGGCTTGAAGCGGTGCTCGTCGATGCGCTCGTAGTAGCTGTCGGGAACCGGGGCGCCGATGTTCAACGGGTGCTTCTCCTCGGGCTGTTCACAGGAAAGCCGAGCAGGCACGGGTCTCTCGCGCCGTATCGGCCAGGCAGCCCCATCATGACCCAGCCCATACTTGGCACCTACACCGACCTGCCGTCAGGAGGCCCCGTGCTCTTGCGTGACGTCACCCCCGGCGACGTGGACGCGTACGTCCGGATGCGCTGCGACCCGGTCATGATGGCTGAGCTCGGCGGGCCCCTGCCGGCCGGCGGCATGGCGGACAAGGTGCGCCGGGACGCCCGGCAGGCGGCGGCCGGCGTCGCCTGGATCAAGATGATCGTCCCTGACCCGGCTACCCCCGAGGAGGTGGCCGGGACGGTGACCATCTGGACCCACGACGGCGACGGCGGCCCGATGTCGGAGATGGGCTGGATGGTACTGCCCCCGTACCAGGGCCGCGGTCTCGGCGGGCGCGCTGCCCGCGCGCTGCTGGAACGGGCGCGGGACGAGGACCGCTGGGGAGTGGTGCACGCCTTCCCGGCCACCACCAACGCGGCCTCGAACGGCATCTGCCGCTCGCTCGGCTTCCGGTTCGTCGCCGAGCGCGAGGTGGCGTTCGCCGGCCGGGTGCTGCGCACCAACCACTGGGCGATCACCCCGCGCACGGACCTGACGCCGGGGTGAGGCGGCACGGGTCAGCCGAGGCTCACCCACCCGTGCTCCTCGGCGGAGCGGGCCATCGCGTCCAGGGCCACCGCGGCGGCCACGGCGTCGTCGAGGGTGGCGCCGTGGACCCTGCCCTCCGTGACCGAGCGCAGGAAGTGGTACGCCTCGATGACCTTGAGGTCGTCGTAGCCCATGGCGTTGGCCGCACCCGGCTGGAAGGCCTCGTACTCGCCGTGGCCGGGACCCACGTAGACCGTGCTGACGGGCTGGTCCTGGTACGCGGTGCCGCGGCTGACGCCGAGTTCGCCCATGCGCCGGAAGTCCCACCAGAGCGCGCCCCTGGTGCCGTGGATCTCGAAGCCGTAGTTGTTCTGCTCGCCCACCGAGACCCGGCACGCCTCCAGGACGCCGCGCGCGCCGGAGGCGAAACGCAGCAGGCAGCTGACGTAGTCGTCGTTCTCGACCGGACCGAGTTCACCGCCCGCCGCCCGGGTGTGACCGGCGGTGGCTCCGGCGGGCCGGGCCCGCTCGGGTACGAACACGGCGGTGTCGGCGGCCAGCGACTCGATCTCGCCGAGCAGATGGCGGGCCAGGTCGACCCCGTGCGAAGCCAGGTCGCCCAGCACCCCGCTGCCGCCGCGTTCACGCTCGTAGCGCCAGGTCAGGGCACCCTCCGGGTGGGCCGCGTAGTCGCTGAACAGCCGGATGCGGACATGGGTGACCCTGCCGATCTCACCGGCCGCGATCATCTCGCGGGCGGCGGCGACGGCGGGGGCGTTGCGGTAGTTGAAGCCGACCGTGCCCCGCACACCGGCCCCGGCGGCGGCGTCGGCGACCGCGCGGGCGTCGTCGGCGCTCAGGCCCACCGGCTTCTCGATCCAGATGTGCTTGCCCGCCTCGGCCATGGCGAGACCGATCTCGCGGTGCAGGAAGTTCGGGGCGGTGATGCTGACCGCCCGCACCCGGGGGTCGGCGGCGATCTCCCGCCAGTCGCGGGTGGCGGAGTCGAAGCCGTACCGCCCGGCCGCCTCCTCGGCCCGGCCGGGCACCTCGTCGGCGACGGCGACCAGGTGCGGACGTACCGCGAGCCCCGGGAAGTGGTGGGGCACGCGGGCGTACGCCTGGGTGTGCACCCGTCCCATCCAGCCGAATCCGACGACGGCGACGCCGAGCGTAGGCACCATGAAAGCCCCTCGTTTGGACCGATCCAAAACCTGGTGGCTCACCATGAGGCCGCCTCCCGCCAGGTGTCAAGCCACCGGATGACGCACCCTGCGAGCACCACAGGACCCCGCCTTCCGGCCTCTTTACAAGGGGCCTGCCCTCATGGAACGGTCCACAGCGTGCGACCGCCCACCATCCGTGACGTCGCCGCGCGCGCCGGTGTGTCCAAGTCCCTGGTCTCGCTGGTGCTGCGCGGCTCCGGCAGCGTGCGCCCCGAGAAGCGGCAGGCGGTGCTCGCCGCCGTCGAGGAACTCGGCTACCGGCCCAACGCCGCCGCCCGCAGCCTCAGCGAGCGCCGCACCCGCACCGTCGGCGTGCTGCTGAACGACATGCGCAACCCCTGGTTCGTGGAACTCCTCGACGGACTGAACTCCCGCCTCTACGAGTCCGGTCTGCACATGCTGCTCGCCGACGGCCACCTCAACCGGCGCCTGGGGGAGGACCTCACCCGCACCTTCACCGAACTGCGCGTCGACGGCCTGGTCGCCGTCGGCACCCTGCGGGATCCGGGGGCGCTGCGCGTCGCGGCCGGCCGGGTGCCCACCGTCGTCGCCGGTGCCCGCGAACCCGAACTGCCCGCGGTGGACGTCGTCGCGGGCGACGACGAGCAGGGCGCCCGGCTGGCCACCGAGCACCTCATCGCCCTCGGCCACCGGCACATCGCCCACATCGCCGGCCGGGGCGCGGTCGGCGACCTGCGCCGCCGCGGCTTCGAGGCAGCCATGCGCGCACACGGGCCGACCGGTACGGCGGTCGTCGAGCAGGGCGACCTCACCGAGGAGGGCGGCTACCGGGCGACCGTACGGCTGCTCAGCCGTACCCCGCGGCCCACCGCCGTGTTCGCGGTCAACGACATGGCCTGCGTCGGCGCGCTGTCCGCCGCCGAGGAGAGCGGCCTCCGGGTCCCGCGGGACCTCTCCCTGGCCGGTTACGACAACACCTACCTGTCGCGCCTGCGCCACGTGTGGCTGACCACCGTGGACAACGCCAGCCACGACGTGGGCCGGCGCGCCGCCCAGCGGCTGCTCGACCGCATCGACGACCCGGACCTGCCCCGCACGGTGGACCTGACCAGCCCGGTCCTGGAGGTGCGTGGCACGACCGCACCACCTGCCGGAACCGGCTGACGGGCACCCCCGGGGCGCCCCGTCGGACCTGGGCCGGAACCGGCCGCGCGGATCCGGGAGCCCGGGTGGCGCGGCGGCCGAGCGGGTTCCACGGGCGGGCGGACCCGGCGAATCGCCCCCGGGCGGCTGGTTACCCGGACACCGGGGTTCGGAAGTGAGCCCCTCGGGGTCCTCCGCGCCTCGCGCGTCGCGGAGGGCCCGCGCCCCGGCGCCGTCCGCCGCGGCCACCGTCCCGAACCCCCGGCCTGCGGAAACCAGCGCCCTCGCCGGTCCGGGCCAGGGGTGAGAACATGACGTGTGTCGCTCATGGACCTACGGCGTTCACCATCGGGACGGGTACTGGTCCTCATCCCCCTGGTACTGATCGCTGTGGTGGGCGTCGTCGACGCCCTGACCCCGCCGGACGTGCACCTCGGCCCGCTGCTGGTCGCGGCTCCCGCGTTCACCGCCGCGTTCTCCGGGCCCTGGCTCACCGCCCTGATCGGTGCGCTGGCGGCCGGGACAGAACTCTTCATCGGGGGCGTCCAGGGCACGCTCGGGACCCAGAACCTCCAGGCCCAGGTCGCGTCGCTGATCATCGTCTCGAGTCTGATCGTGGTGTTCTGCCTGTTCCGGGACCGGCGCGAGCACCAGCTGAAGCAGAGCCGGGTCGTGGCACAGGCCGTCCAGGACGTGCTCTTCCCGCCCCTGCCCGAGCGCAGCGGCCCCCTGCGGATCGCCTGCCTGTACCTCGCCGCCCAGGACGAGGCCACCATGGGCGGGGACCTCTACGCCGCCGCCCGCACCGGACACAGCACCCGGCTGCTCATCGCCGACGTGCGGGGCAAGGGACTGCCCGCGATCAGCCATGCCGCACTGCTGCTCGGCGCCTTCCGCGCGGCCGCGCACCGCCGGCCCTCGCTGCCGCGTCTGGCCGTGCACCTGGACGGCGCCATGCGCTGGGAGTTCCGGCAGTGGCAGACCGCGCAGATGCTCGACACCGACGAGTCCTTCGCCACCGCCCTGCTCGTGGACATCCCCGACAGCGAGCCCGTGCTGCACCTCCTCAATTGCGGCCACCCCTCCCCGCTGCTCATCGGCGCGGAAACCGCCGACCCCCTGACCGCGCAGGTCGTCGCACCACCGCTGGGCCTGGGCGAACTGTCCGAAGCCTTGGACTACATGGTCGCCTCGTTCCCGTTCCTGCCCGGCGACACACTGCTCCTGCACACCGACGGCGTCCTGGAGGCGCGCAACGCGCGGGGTGACTTCTACCCCCTCGCCGACCGGGCCGGCGCCTGGGTCGCCGAACCGCCGGAGCTGGTCCTGCGCCGACTGCACGACGACCTCGTCGCCTACACCCGCGGCCACCTGGGCGACGACGCCGCGGCCGTCGCGATCCGCCGCGGCCCTTTTTAGGGCCCCTCGTTCAGTGACACCGCGCGGTGCGTCGCCGACCCTCGGCCACGGCGGTCGGCCGGACGGCTCGTGGAATCCCCGGGCGCCTCGCGATTGCGCCGAGTGCGATCGGGTACGCGTGCAGGGCCCGTGCCCGGCCGGTCACCTCCCGGGCGGGCCGCTCGACTGCCGCGACCAGGGAAACCGCCATGCAGACACCAGCCAACGACAACACCCCGACGCCCGCCCAGCAAGCGCTGGATGTGCTTGCCGAGAACGCCGAGGACACGGTGGCACTGGACACGCTCGCGAGCAGCGACGTGCTGGTCCCCGTGCCCGACGACGCGAGCGAGGAGGACGCCACCAACCCCACGGCGGTGGCCCTGCCCGTCCTCGAACAACCGGGCGGCGAGCCGGTGGTGCCCGTGTTCACCTCCGAACTGGAGATGTCCGACCTGCTGCCCTTCGTCTCCCGCTACCGCCTCGTGCCGCTCGGTGCGCTCGCCTCCCAGTGGCCGGCCGACGACCTGTCGCTGACCATAGACGCCAGCTCGCCGCACGGTCTGACGCTCACCTCGGAGGGAGTGCGCAACCTGCTGGCCCGGCCGCAGGGCTGAGCGGCGCCGCGAGGAACAGCCGGGCCGGCCGCCGGTCGGCGGCACCACGGCGGCGGCCGGCTCAGGCGTCCTGGAGAAGGCCGATGAGGTTGCCGTCGGCATCCTTCGCGGAGGCGATCAGCCGGCCGCCGCCGACGTCCTGCACGTCCTGAAGCACCTCGGCGCCCGCGGCCACCAGCGCCGCCAGCCGGGCCCTGATGTCGTCGACGTGCCAGTACGGCACCGGTCCGGTCATGCCCTTGGCGTGCCCGTTCGGGTCGAGGCCGACGTCCTGCCCGGCGGCCTTGAAGCCGACGTAGTAGGGCGCGTCGGCGTACGGCTCGACCTCCAGCAGCGCGCTGAACAGGGCCTTCGCCCGGTCGAGGTCCTTGACGGGGTAGATGATCGTCTGCAGGCCGGCAGTCATGGCCATGGCGTACTCCTCGGTATTCGGCGGTATGCGGCTTCGCGTTCCGCAGCGGGAAGGGCCGACGTGTGCGTCGGTGGTTCCACGCTAGGTCGGGCAGGCGCCGTGCGGCTTCTCCGATCCTGACCGGTTGCCGGGAAGTGTCACCCGCCTCGCCGTACACACCCCCGTCGTCGCGTGCGGTGCGGATCTGGTGGGGTTAGCCTGTAGCCCGGCCGCGACGGGTTCGCGGCGCGGCGGTGGGGCCCGCCGTACTTAACCGTGGCAGTGCTGCCGCCAACGGTCCCTACTCGCATCACAGGAGCGCTCCGGCATGTCCGGGCGCGGGCGAGCAGGAGACGTACGAGCATGACAGTCCCCGAAACCGACAGCCTTCGGGCGCGGAGCAGTCCCGCGCGGCGGCGTGCCTGGCGGACGCAGGCGCCGGTGGTCGCGGTGGTGGCACTCGGCGGAGCGCTCGGGGCCACCACCCGGTACGCAGTCTCGCAGTGGCTGCCGACGCCGGCCGGGGGTTTTCCCTGGGCGATCTTCTGGGTCAACGCCTTCGGCTGCGCGGTGATCGGCGTCTTCATGGTGGTCATCACCGACGTGTGGGGCGCCCACCGCCTGGTCCGCCCGTTCTTCGGCACCGGCGTGCTCGGCGGCTTCACCACCTTCTCCACCTACGCCGTCGACATCCAGCGGCTGGTGGACTCCGGCCATGCCCGCACCGGGCTGGCGTACCTCGCCGCGACCCCGTGCGCGGCCCTCGCGGCGGTGTGGCTGGCCATGACGGCGGCCCGCCGCGTTCTGAAGTGGAGGCAGCGATGACCAGGCTCACCGGCAGCGCGCTGCGCGTGACCGTCTTCGTCGGAGAGAACGACACCTGGCACCACCGGCCCCTGTACTCCGAGATCGTCCACCGGGCCCATGCGGCGGGCCTCGCCGGCGCCAGCGTCTTCCGCGGTATCGAGGGGTTCGGCGCGACCTCCCTGATCCACACCTCGCGGCTGCTGTCGATGAGCGAGGACCTGCCGGTGGCGGTGGTGATCGTGGACACCGAGGAGCGGGTGCGGGCGTTCCTTCCGCAGCTGGACGAACTGGTCGCCGAGGGGCTGGTGATACTCGACGACTGCGAGGTGATCCGGTACGTCGGCCGCGCGGCCGGCTCCGGCGGCGCGGGCGCGAAGGGCGGGAAGCCGTCGTGAACTGGCTGCTTGTGGTCCTCGGGGCCGCGGTCGGGGCGCCCCTGCGCTACCTCACCGACCGAGCGGTGCAGTCCCGGCACGACTCGGTGTTCCCCTGGGGCACCCTCGTGGTGAACGTCACCGGCTGCCTGATCCTCGGCCTGCTGACCGGCGCGGCCGCGGGCGTCGCCGGACCGCACCTGCAACTGCTCCTGGGCACCGGTCTGTGCGGCGCCCTGACCACGTACTCGACCTTCTCCTACGAGACGCTGCGACTCACCGAGACCGGTGCGGGCTCCTACGCCCTCGCCAACGTCGTCGCCAGTGTCGCGGCGGGCCTCGGCGCGGCTTTCGCCGGAGTGTGGATCGCCGGAAGCCTCTGACGGTCGCCGCGGATTCCGGTGCCGGTCACCTGGCCGTCACCTCAGCACCGTAAGAGTGTCTACACCACTGTCGACCAACGTCCCCAGAACTGGATCCCATGAGCGCCATCTCCGTCGGTCAGGCCGTCGTCCTCGGAGTCGTCGAGGGGGTGACCGAGTTCCTCCCCGTGTCCTCCACCGGCCATCTGAAGATCACCGAGGGGCTCATGGGCATCCCCGTCGACGACAAGTCGGTCGTCGCGTTCTCCGCCGTCATCCAGGTCGGTGCCATCGCCGCCGTGCTGGTGTACTTCTTCAAGGACATCGTGCGGATCATGTCCGCCTGGTTCCGCGGGCTGGCCAACCGCGAGGAGCGCTACCACCACGACTACAAGTTCGCCTGGTGGGTCATCTTCGCGACCATTCCGATCGTCGTGGTGGGCCTGGCCGCCAAGCCCTTCATCGAAGGGCCGCTCGGCTCCCTGTGGGTGGTCGCCGGCTCGCTGATCGCGGGCAGCGTCGTGATGTGGTGCGCGGACCAGATGGGCCGGCACAAGCGCGGTGAGGACGACACCTCCTTCAAGGACGCGATGCTGGTCGGCAGCTCGCAGATCCTGGCCCTGCTCTTCCCCGGCTTCTCCCGCTCCGGCGCCACCATGTCCACCGCGCTCATCCTGGACCTGGATCGCGTCGCCGCCACCCGCCTGTCCTTCTTCCTCGGCCTCCCGGCCCTGACCGGCGCCGGCATCTACGAGCTCAAGGACGCACTCGGCGCCAGCGTGGGCGCCGTCCCGCTGGCCGTCGGCACCGTCGTGTCGTTCGTGGTCGCCTACGCCTCCATCGCCTGGCTGCTGAAGTTCGTCGCCAAGCACTCCTTCAACGCGTTCGTCGTCTACCGGATCCTGATCGGGCTGCTGCTGTTCGGCCTGCTCGGCACGGGTGTCCTCAGCAGCTGAGCACCGGGTGGCGGGCGAGGCCCGTCGCCCTGACGCGCCCGCCCCCGACCCACCGACGCGACGTACCGGCACCGGCCGGGAGGCAGAATGACGATCATGACGTCGTCCCCGACCTACCTGCCGGTCCTGGAGCGCATCGCCGAGGAGATCGAGCACACGCCCGGCCGCGGGCGCCCCGCCGACTACATCCCGGCGCTCGCGGCCCGTGACGCCCGCGCCTTCGGCATGGCCGTCGCCGAGCTGGACGGCACGGTGTACGGGGTGGGGGACTGGCAGGAGCCGTTCTCCGCGCAGTCCATCACCAAGGTGTTCACCCTCGCCCTCGACCTGTCGCGCGAGGGCGACGAACTGTGGGAGCACGTGGGCCGCGAGCCCTCCGGCAACCCCTTCAACTCCCTGGTGCAGCTGGAGTACGAGAACGGCATCCCGCGCAACCCGTTCATCAACGCCGGCGCCCTGGTGGTCACCGACCGGCTCCAGACCCGTACCGGCGACGCGGCGGGCGAGCTGCTCGGCTTCCTGCGCGCCGAGAGCGGCAACCCCGAGCTGGACTTCGACGAGGACGTCGCCGCGTCCGAGACCGCGCACGGCGACCGCAACGCCGCCCTCGCCCACTTCATGGCGTCCTACGGCAACGTCGACAACCCGGTGCCGGTCCTGCTGGACCAGTACTTCCGCCAGTGCTCGATCGCGGCCTCCTGCGCCGACCTGGCGCTGGCCGCCACGTTCCTCGCCCGGCACGGCATAAGGGCGGACGGCACCCGGCTGCTCGCCAGCAGCCAGGCCAAGCAGGTCAACGCGGTCATGCTGACCTGCGGGACGTACGACGCGGCCGGCGACTTCGCCTACCGCGTGGGCCTGCCCGGCAAGAGCGGTGTGGGCGGCGGCATCATCGCCGTCGTGCCGGGCCGGTGCGCGCTGTGCGTGTGGAGCCCCGGACTGGACGAGCGGGGCAACTCGGTGGCCGGCGTGGCGGCCCTGGACCGCTTCACGACCCTCACCGGCCTGTCGGTGTTCTGAGGGGCGCCTGCGGCGACGTGGTGCGGACCGTGCCCGGATCGTCGGCCGGTCAGACGCGCGAGGCCCGCTTGTGCCTGAACCGCAGGCCGAGCAGAAGGACCCCCGCGCCCAGGCCGACGGCGCCCGCGATGGTCCCCGCTTCCGGCCAGTCCGACTCGGCCGGCCGGTGCGCCCCCGCGGATGCCACGACGGCCGCTCCCGGCTTCGTCCCGGGCTTCGTTCCGGTCGGCATGTCGTGCGAGACGGGCCGCAGGGCGTCGAGCGAGCCCACCGGATCGACGTGCCCGGCGGCGCCGAATCCCCAGTCCAGCAGCGCGCGCGCCTCCTCGTAGACGGCGTGGGCCACACCCTTCTGCGGGTTCATCACCGTCACCACGAGGGTGCGCCCGTTCCGGTGGGCCGCGGCGACGAGCGTGTTGCCCGCGTTGGTGGTGTAGCCGTTCTTGATGCCGATCAGACCCGGATACGGCGCCACGCCGTCGGCGCCGGTCAGCAGGCGGTTGGTGTTCGCGATCTGGAACGTGCCGCCGGCGCCGGGGAAGGCGGCGCGCGCGGTGGAGCAGTACCGCGCGAAGTCGGGGTTGCGCAGCCCGGCCCGCCCGAACACGGCCAGGTCGTACGCCGAGGAGTCCTGCCCGACGGCGTCGTAGCCGTCGGGGGAGACGACCGTGGTGTCCAGGGCGCCCAGGGAGCGGGCCTTGGCCTCCATCAGCCGGGACGTGTGCTCCCAGCCGCCGTTGAGCGCGGCGAGCACGTGCACGGCGTCGTTGCCGGAGTTGAGGAACACCCCGCGCCACAGATCGGCCACCTGGTACGTGTGGCCCTCGACGACCCCCACCAGGCTGCTGCCCTCGCCGATGCCCGTCAGCTCCCTGGCACTGACGGTGTGCCGGATGCCTCCGGGGAAGGACGGCAGCACGGTCAGGGCGAACAGTGTCTTCAGCGTGCTCGCGGGCGGAAGCCTGCGGTGCGCATCGTGCGCGGCCATCACCTCGCCGGATTCGGCGTCGGCCACCACCCAGGACAGCGCGGAGACGTCCGGAACCTGGGGTGCCCCGCTGCGGAGCCGGACCTGTGTGCCCTCGTCGTCCAGCACGGCCGGCTGCGGCACCGTCGCCTTCGGCTGCACTATCGCGCCCGGACCCCCGCCGGTCGGACCGACGGCCGCGACCGGAGGGGCCAGCGCCAGGACGGTCGCGGCGCAGAGTGCGCAGCCCGATACCGTGGTGCGCGTAGAAAATCTGATCTTCATATCGCAAACCTAGGGACAAAACGGTGCAGGCGGGGCGCTGCCCAGAGCCGAACGGGGTTCGCGAGCACCCGGATGTCCTAGCGCGTGCCCTGACGGAGGCGCAGCGGGTGCGGTGGTGAGGGAGTGCCGAGCGCTCGGCCGGCCGGCGGGCTTAGCCGGCGGGCAGGGTCGGCTGGACGCGGCGCAGGAACGTGGCGTTGTCGGGCGTGTCGCGCAGCCGTTCCAGCAGTGTCTCCAGACCGGCCTTGCCCTCGCGGCTGCGCAGGGCGCGTCGCAGACCGCGAACCGCCGTCAACTCGGCGGGGCTGTACAGGAGTTCCTCACGACGGGTGCCTGAGGGGTCGATGTCGACGGCCGGGAAGACGCGGCGGGCGGCGAGTTCGCGGCTGAGCCGCAGCTCCATGTTGCCGGTGCCCTTCAGCTCCTCGAAGAAGAAGTCGTCGGCGCGGGACCCGGTCTCCACCAGCGCGGTGGCCAGGATGGTGAGCGAGCCGCCCTCCTCGGCCGACCGCGCGGCACCGAAGAGCCGCTTGGGTCCCTGGAGCGCGCCCGCGTCGACACCGCCGCTGAGAGTGCGGCCGCCCGCCGCGGCCGCGTTGTTGTGGGCCCGGCACAGCCGGGTGAGCGAGTCGAGGAGGATGACCACGTCCTCGCCGGCCTCGACGAGCCGTTTGGCCCGCTCGACGACGAGTTCGGCGAGCGCGATGTGCTGCCTCGGGGACCGGTCGAAGGTGGAGGCGTATACCTCGCCGCGCACGCGGCGCCGCATGTCGGTCACCTCCTCGGGGCGTTCGTCGAGCAGCACCACCATCAGCCGGCACTCGGGGTGGTTGCCGGCGACGGCGGCGGCGATCTGCTGGATCAGCACGGTCTTCCCGGTCTTGGGCGGCGCCACGACGAGCCCGCGCTGCCCCCTGCCGACGGGCGCGATCAGGTCGGCGACGCGGCCGGTGAGCCCGGCGGCGGGGTGTTCGAGGCGCAGCCGCTGGCGCGGGTGCAGCGGAGTGAGGTCGTGGAAGCGGCGACGGGCCCGGGCCTCGTCCGGCGAGCTACCACCCACGCTGGTGATCTCGGTGACGGTGTGCTGCTGCCCGAGCACGCCGGCGACGGCATCGCCCTTGCGCAGGCCGTGGTGGCGGATCAGCGCGGGGGAGACCCGCGGGTCGGTGGGGGTGGGCAGGAAGCCCTCGCCGCGCAGATGACCCTTGCCGGTCGCGTCGATGTCCAGGACACCGGTGGCCGAGCGGGGGGCCGCGGACGGCTGCCGCGGTGCGGCGGGGCGTTCGAGCGTGATGGTCATGGATGAAGGTCCTTTCGCGGACGGACGGCACGGGGCGTGCGAGGGGAAGGAGAAGCCGCGACAGGGAGGCGTGGAGCACGACCTCCGGCGGAAGACACCACCTCGGTCGCGGCGCGCTGCCCGACAGGGCGGAGAGCGCCGCTCGCGGAGAGGGCGAGAAGAACCAGATCGCGCCGACCGCAAAAGATGCGGTGACCCGGCGAGCTGATGAAGAACGGCACCGGAGCCCACAACAGGGCGTACACAAGTGCTGACGTAAGGATACCACTCGGGTCGCGTCCGGTGACAGTTCCGCCGGCGGAAGAGCACGCCGACGCACGCCGGCCGTAGTGATCTATGCCACCTTCGCTCGTTTGCCCGTGACGTTCGCCGACGGCGAAGCGCTGAAAGAACCGTCCACCCCTGTGACGGGTGTGACCTTCCGACTTTCTTCTTCGGGCCGTTTCGGGCCCTGTGGGGGTGGATTCGCCGTGAGCCGTCGTACGTCGCATGCGTACCGACCGCTGAGTATGAAGAGACGGGCGTGGTTGACGCTCGGTGCCGTCGTCCTCGGGGGCGGGGGCATCGTGACGTATGCCGTCGCCAGCCCTTCGGGCGACCACGGCGCCACGGGCCAGGCCAAGCGTTCGCCGAAGGTCTACGACCTGACGCTGAAGGGCGCCGAGACCGGCAAGGCGGAGCTGCCGCAGACGGACACCAAGCAGTTCTCGCTGCTCGGTGTCACCTGGGACAGTGCCACCAAGCGGCTCCACGGTACGGCTCAGGTGCGCACCCACAGCCTGAAGACCGGCGAGTGGAGCGCCTGGCGGGACCTTGAGGTGAACACCGACCCGTTGGAGGACCCGAAGGAAAGGGCCACCACGCGCGGCGCGTCCGAGCCGCTGTGGGTCGGCCCCTCCGACGGCGTCCAGGTACAGGTCGTCCGCAAGAACGGCACCACCAGCTCCAACCTGCCCAAGGGGCTCTCGGTCAGCCTCGTCGACCCCGGTGTGGTGACGGAGGCCGAGACCAAGGCCCCCACCGGGAGCGAGCCGGCCGCCTTCGTCGCCGGGACCACTCCCGAGCCGACGAGCACCGACACCACGCCGCCGCCCGCCACCACGCCCACCGCGCCGACCACGCCGCCGGCGCGGCCGTCCACGGTGCCGCAACCGCCGATCGTCTCGCGTGCCGACTGGGGCGCCGACGAGTCGCGCAGCCCCGACCCGTCGGAGTACAACGACGATGTGAAGGCCGTGTTCGTGCACCACACGGACACGGCGGTCGACTACACGTGCGACCAGTCAGCGGCGCAGGTGCGCGGCATTTACCTGTACCACACGAGCCCCAAGAAGGACTCGAAGGGCAACGTGATCGAGGAGGCCTGGAACGACGTCGGCTACAACTTCCTGGTCGACAAGTGCGGCACGATCTTCGAGGGCCGTAAGGGCGGTGTCGACCAGCCGGTGCTCGGCGCCCACACCTACGGCTCGAACCGGGAGTCCACGGGCATCGCGGTGCTCGGTACCTACACCACCACCGGCGCCTCCAACGCCGCGCTGGCCTCGGTCGCCCGTATCGCGGCCTGGAAGCTCGGCCAGTACGGCGCCGACCCCGCCGGGACCGTCCAGCTCACCGCCGGCGCCACCCAGACGAACTACTCCCGCACCAGCTTCGTCGCGGGCAACAAGTACACCTTCAACCGGATCTCCGGCCACCGCGACGGCTACGCCACCGAGTGCCCCGGCAACTCCCTCTACGCCCAGCTGCCGACCATCCGCTCCTGGGCGGCCGGTCCGGTGCAGGGCCTGAAGGTCGCCTCGGTCACCGGCGCGACCCTCTCAGGCTCGACGTATTACACCAAGGGCGGCATCACCGTGAAGTGGTCGGCCACGACGCCGACCTCGCTCATCAAGAACTTCCAACTGCTGGTGGACGGCAATGCGGTCGCCACCACGTCCGGCACCGCCACTTCCGCCGCCGCTACGCTGGCCGCGGGCAAGCACACCGTCGCCGTGCGGGCCGTACACCAGTCCGGGAAGACCGTGACCAGTGCCGCGCTGAACGTCACGGCGGAGACGACCGCCCCGACCTTCACCACCACGCCGAAGCTCGCCCTGCGCGGCGGCACCGTCAACACCACCGCCGTACCGGTCACGCTCAGCTGGAAGGCAACGGACGACACGGCCCTGCGCTCCGTGGAACTGCTGTCTCCGACCACGGCCACCTTCGGCCCGACCACCACCAGCTCCAGCCGCACCGCCAAGTCCGGCGCCGCCTCCACCTGGTCCATGCGCGCCAACGACTACGCCGGCAACTCCCGCACGTCGTCCCCGTCGTACACGCCCCTGATCCTCCAGGAGAGCTCCGCCGTCAAGTCCGGCAGCTGGACCACCCGCTCGTCGAGCAGCTACCTCGGCGGCAAGTCGTACTCCAGCGGCTCCAAGGGCGCCAGTCTCACCTGGACCTTCACCGGCCGCTCCGCCGCCTGGGTGGTCTCCCGCGCCTCGACGTCCGGCCAGGCCTACGTCTACGTCGACGGCGCCAAGGTCGCCACGGTGGACCTGAAGTCCTCCGCGACGCAGTACCGGCAGGCCATCTGGACCAAGACCTGGTCCAGCAGTGCCAAGCACACTGTCAAGATCGTCGTGGTCGGCACCTCCGGCCGCCCCACCATCACGACGGACGGCCTCGTCTACATCAAGTAGCCGTCCCGCGCCCACACACCCGGTGCGGGCAACACCCGAGCCCGGCAGCCGCCCACCAGCGGCTGCCGGGCTCGGCGTTTCAGGGACGCCCCGGCGCGTCAGGCGTACGACCGCAGCCAGCGGAGCTTGGCCGCCTCCTGGTAGGGGCCGCCGCCCTCGTGGTCGTTGAAGTCGTACACCTCGATCCGCTTGTCCTCCTGCGCCCAGGCGTTGAACGCGGCGAACACCGTGGAGGGCGGGCAGGTCTGGTCCTCCAGGGCCGCCGAGAAGAACGCGGGCGCACGGCCGCGGGCGGCGAAGTGGACGCCGTCGAAGTACGACAGCGTGCGCAGGGCGTCCTCGGTGCGGCCCCGGTGGGTCTTGAGGTAGAGGCCGATCTCGCGGTACGGGTGGCGGTCGGTGAGCGTGGTCCCGCGCGGGTAGTCGCACAGGAACGGCACGTCCGGCGCGATCGCGACCAGGTCCGGCACCAGACCTCCCACCGCGATCGTGATGCCGCCGCCCTGGCTCTCGCCGATCGCCACGGTCCGCCCCGCGTCGGTCAGCGGGTGCGAGCGCGCCGCCTCGACCGCCCGCACCGCGTCGGTGAACACGCGGCGGTAGTAGTAGTTCTCCGGCGCGTCCAGACCGCGGGTCATGAAGCCGGGGTACGCCGGAGCGCCGCCGACCGGGTCGGGGGTGCCGCCCCCGCCGCCCCAGGCGCTGCCCTGCCCGCGCGTGTCCATCACGAAGTGCGCGCGGCCCGTCGACGCCCACAGCAGGTGTTCGTGCGGCAGTCCGCGCCCGCCGCCGTAGCCGACGAACTCCACGACCAGCGGCAGCGGCGCGTCGACCCGCGCGGGCAGCGTCAGCCAGCCCTTGACCGGGTGCCCGCCGAAGCCGGCGAAGGTCACGTCGTACACCTTGACCGTCGCCAGTCCCGCGTCCACCAGGTCGAACCGGGCGTCCAGGTCGTGCTCGCGGGCCTCCTGGAGCGTCTTGGACCAGAAGGCGTCGAAGCCCTCGGGTTCGACGGACGAACTGCGGTACTCGCGGAGCTCGTCGAGGGGAAGGTCGAACAGGGCCATCAACAACCGCCTTCGCGAAGAGACTGTGGAGGTGACACCGTACGGCCCCGGTGCGGCCCGCCGTCAGTCCAGGTGTTCGATCCCGATGCGGTTCCGGGGGCGGCCTCCGGACGCGTCAGGCGCCGTCCTCGTCCCGGCCGTGCCAGGCGTTGTAGCGGGTCAGGTAGCCCGCGAACCGTTCGAGGTCGTCCTCCGGCCAGCCGGCCAGACGCTCACGGAAGGCCGCACGGCGGCTCTCGGTGACCTGGGCGAGGATGCGCCGGCCGGCGGCCGTCAGGTGGAGCACCTGGACGCGGTGGTCGCCGGGGTCGGTACGGCGCTCGACGAGGCCGGCGCGTTCCAGGGCGGACACCTGCCGGCTGACGGTGGACTTGTCCAGCGCGTAGTGGGCGGCCAGGTCGGTGGCCCGGCAGCCGCCGCTCTCCTCCAGATGCCCGAGCAGCGTGTACGACACCAGCGACAGCTCGGGGTGCATGCGTCCCGCCGAGGCCCGGGCCCGGCGGGCGAAGACCGTCATCTCGCGGTGGATGGTCTCGACGGCCGTGTCCCCGGCGGGCGTCCGCCGCGTGACGGCGCTCTCGTCCCGTTCTCTCGCTGCGGTCACCGAATGCCTCCCCTGCTCTTCCGGTTGCATACTACAACTGACCTGGAGTGATGCCGGCCGGCCGCCGGAGGGGGCGAAGAGGGGGCCGGTGCCCGAGCGTTGGGGTAGGGTGACCTGCGGCCGTGGAGGGTCCCGGTCGCAGGAAGCCGAGGAGGTGAGACCCATTACCGCTGTGTCAGGTCGGGTGCTCTCCCCTCGCGACGGCGCGGATCACCGTCGGTAGGTGACCGCGGGAGCGCCCTCTTCGGCTCCCGAAAGGCCCCGGCATTCCATGCCCGTACTCCCTCCCTCGTCTCCTTCTTCCGCCTCTTCCGCTTTCCCGCCTGCCGGTACCCCGCGCGCCGGGGTGGTCGCCGCGCTGCGCGCCGCCGGCTGCGTGTTCGCCGAGGAGGAGGCGGAACTGATCCTCACCGGCGCGCGCACACCACGGGAACTCGCTGCCCTGGTGGAGCGGCGCGTCGCCGGATTCCCCCTCGAACAGGTCCTCGGCTGGGCCGGGTTCCACGGTCTGCGGATCGCCGTGGAACCGGGTGTCTTCGTACCGCGGCGCCGTACCGAGTTCCTGGTCGACCGGGCGCTGGCCCGGTCCCCGGAGGCGTCCGTCGTCGTGGACCTGTGCTGCGGCTCGGGCGCGGTGGGCGCGGCGCTGGCCGCCGCGCTCGGCCCGGTGGAACTGCACGCCGCCGACATCGACCCGGCCGCGGTGCGCTGCGCCCGGCGCAACGTCGTCCCCAGGGGCGGCACGGTGCACGAGGGGGACCTGTTCGACGCGCTCCCCGGCAGTGTGCGGGGCCGTGTCGACATCCTCGCCGCCAACGTGCCCTACGTCCCCACGGGTGAGGTCGGCCTTCTGCCGTCCGAGGCCCGCGACCACGAACCGCTGGTCGCCCTGGACGGTGGCGCCGACGGCCTCGACGTCCTGCGCCGTGTCACCGCCGAGGCCCCCGACTGGCTCGCGCCCGGCGGCTGCCTCCTCGTCGAGACCAGCGAACACCAGGCCCCACAAGCCCTCGCCACCTTCACCCGAGCCGGCCTGACCGCCCACCTGGCCGTATCGGAAGACCTCAGCGCAAACGTGGTGACAGGCACCAAGCACTGACCGCGCCACGCGGCCGCGGCGCCCGCCGGCTCGGTGGGCCGCCAGGCCGCGGCGCCCAGCCGTGCAGGCTGGGCTGCCCGTCGGTGGCCTGCCGGGTTCCTGCGCCCGTCGGCTGGCGGGCTCCGGGTGCGTAGTGCGGTTGCGGCCGTGTGCGTTGTGTGACTGGCTCCGGCGGGCCCGGGCCGGCGGGCCGGCATGGTGCGCGGGGCCGGTGGTGGGTTCCGGCTTCGTGCGTGGCCGGGTGGGGGCCGGTTGTCCAGCACGGCCAGGCCGATCGGGGACTGCGAGACGATCCGCTCCGACAGTGCCACGTCCCGCTCCAGCCGCCGTACGGTCGACTGGTCGGCGGCGAGCCCGAGCGCGTAGGCCTCCCCGCGGTCGTCCAGCAGCCGCATGTTGCGGAACTCCACCAGGCGGGTGCTGCCGTCCTTGTGCCGGACGGGAAAGGCGCCCGCCCAGCCCCGGCCGGTCCGCAGCACGTCCGAGAACAGCCCGACCACCAGGTCGAGGTGCTGCTCGTGGACCATGAGCCGGGCCGCGTACCGCCCCAGCGCCTCCTGCGCCGAGTAGCCGAAGAGCTCCGCGGCCTGTGGGCTCCACAGCACGATGCGTCCCTGGGCGTCGAGGACCACCGAGGCGACGCCCAGTACGTCGAGCAGTCCGCTCGGCCGTGCCGGACGGACCGCCGGCTCCTCGCCCTCGGCCGAGGGAGTCCTGGAAGCAGTCATCCCACGCACCGCCTTCGCCCGTCCGCGCGGCTCCCGCCCCGGTGCCGGCGCCTCTGCCGTACCGCGCCCGCGCCCGTCTCCGAGGCGGCCCGTCGCTTCCCTCCACCATCCCCCACCGCAAGGGCTCCTTCGCGCCGAATCGGCCGGAAGGACCGATGCCCGGGCAGGCGGGCAGGCAGGTGAGCAGGCAGGCGGCAGGCCACGGTGGTGTTCTGCCGGGAAACGGTGCTTTGCTGGTTTTTGCGAGTGGAGGGCCGCGCGGAGTGAACTTCGTGCGGTACCCCGGCCACGAGAGGAGTGATCGTGATGGTGAGCGAGCCGGTGCACCCTGAATCCGTCTCGGTGGAGCTGAGCGGATGCAGTAAGGAAGACGCCCGGACCGTGTTCGACGCACTGTGTGCCTGCTTCTCCTCCGATCGGTGCGCGGACGACGTGCCCCGCGACTACGACGAGGTGCGCCCGACTGTATGGCTCGGCACGTTCGACGTGGCCGAGGAGCACGGGGCGGACCGCGGGCCCAGTCGGCTCGATGCGTCCGTCACGGCCGACGTGCAGGGCGGCTACTGGGCGATCGACCGTTTCCGCACCACCCTGGACTCCCTGTTCACCGTCCAGGACCTGTGCATGGCCTCCGGTGACCAGGAGCGCGAACTCCACGTCCGTTTGGAAAGCCGCTGACGCCGGCCGCCGAGGAGGCCCCGAGGGGTTTATGCAACTAGTTGCATAAACCCCTCGGGGTCCTCTACAACTACGGACATGAGCCGTTACCCCCATCTGCTGCGCCCGCTCGAGCTGGGCTTCACCACGCTGCCGAACCGCGTCCTCATGGGCTCGATGCACGTCGGCCTGGAGGAGGCCGACCGTGGATTCGAGCGGATGGCGGAGTTCTACGCCGCCCGGGCCCGCGGCGGAGTGGGGCTCATCGTCACCGGCGGCATCGCCCCCAACGAGGAAGGGCGGCAGTACGAGGGCGGCGCGAAGCTCACCACCGAGCAGGAGGCCGAGCGGCACGCGACCGTCACGGCCGCCGTGCACCGCGAGGGCGGCCGGATCGCCCTGCAGATCCTGCACTTCGGCCGCTACGCCTACCACCGCGACCTGGTCGCCCCCAGCCCCCTCAAGGCTCCCATCAGCCCGTTCATGCCCCGCGAGCTCACCGACGCCGACGTCGAGCGGACCATCGACGACTACACCCGCACCGCCCGCCTCGCCCGCCGGGCCGGCTACGACGGCGTCGAGATCATGGGCTCCGAGGGCTACCTCGTCAACGAGTTCATCGCCGCGCGGACCAACCACCGCACCGACCGCTGGGGCGGCTCCTACGAGAACCGGATGCGCTTCCCGGTCGAGATCGTGCGCCGGGTGCGCGAGGCCGTCGGCGAGGACTTCGTCATCATCTACCGGCTGTCGATGCTGGATCTCGTGCCCGACGGCTCGACCCTGGACGAGGTCGTCACGCTCGCCGGGGCCGTCGAGACCGCCGGGGCGACCCTCATCAACACCGGCATCGGCTGGCACGAGGCCCGCATCCCCACCATCGCCACCTCCGTACCGCGCGGCGCCTACGCGTTCGCCACCAAGAAGCTGATGGGCCGGGTCTCCATCCCTCTCGTCACCACCAACCGCATCAACACCCCCGAAGTCGCCGAGCAGTTGCTCGCCGACGGGTACGCCGACATGGTCTCCGTGGCCCGTCCGATGCTCGCCGACCCCGACTTCGTCGCCAAGGCCGCCGCCGGCCGCCCCGAGGCCATCAACACCTGCATCGGCTGCAACCAGGCCTGCCTCGACCACACCTTCAGCGGCCAGATCACCTCCTGTCTGGTCAACCCGCGCGCCTGCCACGAGACCGAGCTGGTGCTGTCCCCGACCCGGCGGCGCAAGCGGGTCGCCGTGGTCGGCGCCGGACCCGCCGGGCTCGCCTGCGCGGTCTCGGCCGCCGAACGCGGCCACCTGGTCACCCTGTTCGACGGGGCGGGCGAGATCGGCGGACAGCTCAACGTGGCCCGCAAGGTCCCCGGCAAGCAGGAGTTCGGCGAGACGCTGCGCTACTTCCGCCACCAGCTCGACGCACACGGCGTGGACGTACGGCTGAACACCCGGGTGAGCGCGGACGATCTCGCGGAGTACGACGAGACCGTCGTCGCCACCGGCGTCACCCCGCGCACCCCCGACATCCCCGGCGTCGGCCATCCGCGCGTCCTCGGCTACCTCGACGTGCTGCGCGACGGCGCACCCGTCGGCGACCGGGTGGCGATCCTCGGCGCCGGCGGCATCGGCTTCGACGTGGCCGAGTACCTCACCGACGGCGGTGACAGGGCGAGCGAGGACCCGGCGGCGTACTTCCGGCTCTGGGGAGTCGACATGGACCAGCGCGCGCCCGGCGGACTCACCGCGCCGCAGCGGCCCGCGCCGCCGCGCACGGTGCACCTGCTCCAGCGCAGGACCACCAAGGTCGGTGCCGGGCTGGGCAGGACGACCGGCTGGATCCACCGCACCGAACTCAGGCACCGCGGGGTCACCATGGTGCCCGGTGTGCGCTACGACCGGATCGACGACCGGGGCCTGCACATCACCGTCGACGGCGTGAGCACGGTCCTGGAGGTGGACACGATCGTGCTGTGCACCGGGCAGGAGCCGCGACGCGACCTGTACGAGGAACTGGTCGCCGCCGGGCACCGCGCGCACCTGATCGGCGGCGCGGACGAGGCCGTCGAACTCGACGCCAAGCGCGCCATCAAACAGGGCACGGAACTGGCGGCGGCCCTGTAGGAGGCAACCGGTAGCGGCCCCGGCGGGGCCGGGGCGGACGTGCCTCCTGTTCCTAGGATGATCCCCATGTCACTTCCGCACGCGATCCTCACCGCCCTGCTCGAAAAGCCGTCGTCGGGGCTCGAGCTGACGCGCCGCTTCGACAAGTCGATCGGCTACTTCTGGTCGGCGACGCATCAGCAGATCTATCGCGAGCTGGGAAGACTGGAGGCCGACGGCCTCATCCGCGGCCTGCCGGCGAAGGAGCCGACCCGTGGGCAGAAGAAGGACTACGAGGTACTGCCGGCGGGCCGCGCGGAACTGGCCCGCTGGACCGCCGCCTCCCAGGAGCCGAAGCGGCACCGCGACGCCCTGCTGCTGCGGCTGCGCGCGGCGGCCGTGGTGGGCACCGCGGGCCTTCGGGCCGACCTGGGGCGCCATCTGGAGCTGCACGAGCGGCAGTTGGCGGAGTACCGGGAGATCGAGGAACGCGACTTCCCGCCCGGCAAGGACAGTCCCGAGGACCGGTTGCGGCACCTGGTCCTGCGGGCCGGTATCGACCTGGAGACCTTCTGGACGCAGTGGTTCCGGCACGCGCTGGACGAGTTCACCGAACTGCCGGGCCAGGACCTGGAGTGAGGGCGGTCGGCCCCGGTGGGGCGGTCGGAACCGGTGCGGCCGGGAGGGGCGGTCAGAACCGGGACGGCTTCGAACGGCGGCGCAGCACCCACCCGGTGGCGAGCACGGCCGCCCCGACCAGGGTCCCGCCGACCGCTAGCGTGAGGGGACCGTAGTCCTTGACGCCCCCGCCCAGGCCGCCCAGCACGCCCCGGGTCGGCACCGCCGTGGGTGCGATGTTCGGCGCGTAAGGTCCGACATTCGGCGCGTAAGGTCCGACATTCGGCGCGTACGTGGGCACGGCATTCGGCGCGTACGTCTGCCGGGACTTGGGAGCGGCCGTCGCGGTGGCGCGGCCGCCGGTGACGGCGATGGTCTGCGTGCCCGCCATGATGTTGTTCGCGCAGACGACGGCCACGGTGTAGGTGCCCGGGCTCACGCTCTGCCAGGCGGCGGACTGGCCGCCGGCCGTCCCGGTGAGCGCCACTTGACGCCCCTGGGTGAAGTTCGTCTGGCCCGGGGTGAGCAGCGAGGCCGCGCCCCAACGGCCGCTGACCTGGCTGCACACGCTGGTCGTCACGGACACTGTCGAGCCGTTGGCGGTGACGGATATCCCGGTACCGGCGGCGTCGGCTGGGCCGGCGGCGAGACCGAGTGCGAGTACGGCGGCCGTCGTGGCGACGGCTGCGGAAAGGGAGGGTGGCTGAGTGTGGCTCATGGGACTGTCCTCCGACGGCACGGTCGGCGGACCATCCCATGTGCCGCCGGAGATAGGGGATTCGCCCGTGCCGCCTCGGGGACAGCCAACGTCCCGCGGAGGCCGCCCGCATGCGGGGCGCGTCCGTACGGGTGGGCGCCGCCCGGCCGGTCGACGCCCGGTCGGGTGCTTCGGGCCGATCGATGGTTAGCGCGCTGTCGTATGCCCGGGGCTGCCGGTCGTCGTCGCGTGGTCGGGTGCTCCGGGCTGGCCGGTCGTCATCGTCCGGACGGGTCTTGGGGCTGGCCGGTCGTCATCGCCCGGACGGCTTTTGGGGCTGCCCGTTCGTCGCCGCCCGGGCGCGTCTTGGGGCTGCCCCGTTCGTCAGCGCCCGGACGGGTGCTCACGGCTGCCCGGTCGTTACCGAGCACTCGGGTGAGAAGCCGCCCCAGGTGCCGTCCGGGAGCATCGCCCGGATCCGCACCCGGTGGCCGACCCCGGCCTCACGCCCCAGGTAGAAGCTGTACGAGGCCTTCTCGCGCGGTGCCGTGCCGCCCCAGACGAGTGACGTGGCCGGCTGTCCGTCCAGCTGGATCTGGTACTGCGTCACTACACCGTCCGTGCGCGGCGGCACCCAGGTCAGATCGAGGTAGTACGCCCCGTCCGCCTGGTGGGTGGTGGCGCGGAAGGAGGACGGTGCGGTGGCCCGGCCGTCGTCGGAGCCCGGCGCGGTGGTGAGCCGGACGGCGGCGCCGGCGGGGGAGAGGTTGTCGGCCGCGTCGCGGGCCCGCACGGTGAACGCGTAGGAGGTGCCCGGCCGCAGGCCGGTGACCACCGCGGCGGTCTGGCTGCCGCCGACACTGTGGATCTTCGCTCCGCCCTGGTAGACGTCGTAGGACACCACGCCCCGGTCGTCCGTCGAGCGGGACCAGGACAGTTGGACGGCCCGGCTGCCCACCGCCCGGCCGCGCACGTCGAGCGGGCGGCTGGGAGCCGAGTGGTCGGCCGCGGCGGCGGCCGGTGTCGTCGCCCGCACAGACCGGCTGCGCGGGCCGAGCCGGCCGTCGGTGCCCCGCGCCCGTACGGTGAAGACATACGTGGTCGACGGGCTGAGCCGGGTGACGTCCACCATGTTCTCCCGGGCCGGTACGGCCTTCACCTTCGTGGTGCCGCGGTACACCTCGTACCCGCCGATGTCCGAGGCCGCGGGCAGCCCGTTCCACATCACGTGCACGCTGGTGGCGCTCCCCGCGGCGGCGGTGACGCCGGTCGGCGCGCCGGGCAGCCGGCCGCCCTCCCCGTCGTCCGCGACACTCCGGCCGCAGGCGGCGAGCAGCGCCAGCGCGCCGCACAGCACCACGACACGCCCGGGCGCGCGGAGACGGCGGGAAGCGGGAGCGGGAACGCGTCGCACGGGTCTGCCTCCCGGGAACGGCGGCGTGGACGGCCCGGACGCCGCACGGACAATGGTCCGGACCAATATGGCGCGTTGACGGGAGCGCATCAAGGGGGCCGCGGTTGGTGGGAGTCGCGGGGCGTTACGTATGCTGAAGTTCCTTCCGGGCTGAACCACCCTGTACAGCAGGGGAGTTCATGCTGTGGCGCGGGCAGCTGTCGTCGCTGCCTCCCGCGTCGTCACGGGCGGCCCGGGGGCCGGTTCGGCATGGATCCAGGTCCCCGGCCGTCCGATGGGCGGTGCGGGCCATGCGCCGTCCGTTCCCCTAACGTGGGCCGCGCGACGGTTTTCTCCGCAATTCACCCCCTTGGGGTGAATGCCTGCCAATGTCCCCGAGGAGAGGGGCCCCATGGTGCGTGCCCAGTCGCTGACGCTCGTTGCGGCGAGTGCCGCCCTGCTCGCTCCCACGACGCTCCCGACCCCGACCGTGCCGTACGCGTACCGCATCCGGGGGGAGCCCGCGGCGCGCACCCGGGCGGAGCCCGCGGCGCACGGCGAGCGCGCTGTCCAGGCCGCCGACCTGCTGGCCAGGGTGCGGGACTGCACACGGGTCTCCCGCGGCCGCTACCGCCTCGACGCCGGGCGGCCCGCCACCGTCCCGGTGTGCGGGCTGCCCGGCGCCGTCTTCTGGAAGGCCGACATGGACATCGACTGCGACGGACAGCCCACCGTCCGCTGCAACCGCCGCACCGACCGGCAGTTCTCCCCGACCGCGGCCTACGAGCAGTCCAACGGCCGCCGCCTGGACGCCGCACGGCTGCCGTATGTCGTCCTGCCCGCCCCGAGCGGCATCTGGGACCACCGCGCCCACGACGTGGGCGGGGGATCGGTCGCGGCCGTCGTCTACCGGGACCGCGTGCAGTACGCGGTCGTCGGCGACATCGGGCCACGCGAGATCATCGGCGAGGCCTCCTACGCCACCGCTCGGCGCCTCGGCATCCCCGCCGACCCCAACGGCGGCGGGGTCCGCTCCGGCGTGACCTACATCGTCTTCGAGCACTCCCGGATCAGCTCCATCGAGGACCACGCGGCCGCCGTGGCCACCGGCGAGAGGCTGGCACGCCGACTGGTGAACGGCGGGACAGCTGCGGCACAGGCGGACGACCCGCGCCTTCCGCCCCGCGCCGCCCCGGACGCTCCTCACACCTTCCGGTAGCCGTACGCCTCCGAGGCCGCCGCCTCCACGGCGTCCAGGTCGGCTCCCGCCGCCGCCGTGACCACCGCGGCGACCGCGCCCTCGACGAACGGGGCGTCCAGCAGCCGTGTGTTCCCGGGCAGTTCGTCACCCTCGGCGAGCAGCGCCTTCACGGTGAGCACCGCGCTGCCGAGGTCGGTCAGCACGGCCACCCCGGCACCCCGGTCCACGGACGCCGCCGCGGCGGAGACCAGTTCCGCACTGGTGCCCAGCCCGCCGTCCTCCCGGCCGCCGGCCGCGGCCACCGGAACGCCCGCCGCCCCGCCCGCCAGCCCTCTCGCCAGCTCGACCACCGAGGACGCCACCTCGGCGCTGTGCGACACCAGCACGATCCCGACCACCTTCTCGCCGCTCACGTCACGCCTCCGCCGCGGCGGCGTCGGCCAGTGCCGCGATCAGCAGGGCGGACGAGGTGGCCCCCGGGTCCTGGTGCCCGATGCTGCGCTCACCCAGATAGCTCGCCCGGCCCTTGCGGGCCAGCAGGGGTGTGGTCGCCTCGGCACCCGCCTCGGCGGCGGCGCGGGCCGCCGCGAAACCGTCACCGAGCGCGTCCACCGCCGGAACCAGCGCGTCGATCATGGTCTTGTCGCCCGGCGCGGCCCCGCCCAGCGTCATGACCCCGTCCACCCCGGCCCGCAGCGCCTCGGCGAGCTGCTTCTCGCTCACCTCGGCGGCGTCCCCGAGCGCCTTGCCGGTGCGCCGCAGCAGCGTCCCGTACAGCGGCCCCGACGCGCCGCCGACCGTCGAGATCAGCTGCCGCCCGGCGAGGACCAGGATCGCGCCGGGCGTCTGCGGAGCCTCCTTCTCCAGCGCGGCCCGCACGGCGGTGAACCCGCGCTGAAGATTGCTGCCGTGGTCGGCGTCCCCGATGGGCGAGTCGAGGGCGGTGAGCCATTCCGCCTCACGGGCCACGGACGCGGCGGTCGCCGTCATCCAGCGGCGGAAGAAGTCGGCGTCGAGCACTGGATCTCCCTTGCGTGGTAGGTACGGTCGATGGGTTCGCCGACTCACCGGCCCCAGCGCAGGCCCGGTGTGCTCACCGGCGCGTCCCACAGCCGCAGCAGTTCCTCGTCGATCTGGCACAGGGTGACCGAGGCGCCGGCCATGTCCAGGGAGGTGACGTAGTTGCCCACCAGACAGCGGGCGACGGCCACACCGCGCTCGGCGAGCACCCGGTGCACCTCCGCGTTGAAGCCGTACAGCTCCAGCAGCGGGGTCGCACCCATGCCGTTGACCAGCAGCAGCACGGGATTGCGCGGGCTCATGTCCTCCAGGATCGCGTGCACCGCGAAGTCGGCGATCTCACCCGAGGTCATCATCGGCCGCCGCTCCCGGCCCGGCTCGCCGTGGATGCCGATGCCGAGCTCCAGCTCGCCGGCCGGCAGGTCGAAGGTGGGACTGCCCTTGGCCGGGGTGGTGCCGGCACTCAGCGCGACGCCGAAGCTGCGGGAGTTCTCGTTGACCTGCCGGCCGATCGACTCCACCCGCTCCAGCGGCTGCCCCTCGTCGGCGGCGGCGCCCGCGATCTTCTCCACGAACAGGGTCGCGCCGGTGCCGCGCCGCCCGGCCGTGTACAGGCTGTCGGTCACCGCAACGTCATCGTTGACCAGCACCTTCGCGATCTGGATGCCCTCGTCCTCGGCGAGTTCGGCCGCCATGTCGAAGTTGAGCACGTCGCCGGTGTAGTTCTTCACGATGAACAGCACGCCCGCCCCGCTGTCCACGGCCGCCGCCGCCCGCAGCATCTGGTCCGGCACCGGCGAGGTGAAGACCTCCCCCGGACAGGCCGCCGAGAGCATCCCGGGCCCGACGAACCCGCCGTGCAGCGGCTCGTGCCCCGATCCGCCACCGGAGACCAGGGCGACCTTCCCCGCCACGGGCGCGTCCCGCCGCACGATCACCCGGTTCTCCACGTCGACCGTCAGCTCCGGGTGAGCCGCCGCCATACCACGCAGCGCGTCCGCCACCACGGTCTCGGCGACGTTGATGAGCATCCTCATGGGTACCTCCTGGTGATCTTAACAAGTGTGGCCGCGACCTGCGTTTTTGCTGGTCAGAGCGCATACAGGCTGTTGTTGATCTTGGCGGTCCGTGGCGGTCGAAAGCGGTGTACGGCGGTACCGGCGCTGACTCGGTGCTGACTTTGCTGACGGGGCATCAGGAGACCCGGACGGGCGGACATGGGGAAGCCGGAGCGCTCCTACCGGCAGTATCGGCCTTGCGGCAGCGAAGGTCACCTGTGGCGACCAGTCAGGCGAACGAGAGAACGGGTGCCTACGGGCTTACCGGCCGTTTCTCAGGATCGGCCCGCACCTGCCGACCGGGGCAGGCGGAGCCTGGTCGAGCGCTGAACCTCGGTGCAGCGGCTCTTCCCCCGGGTGGCGTCCGAGTCGTGGCCTGCCGCCTGCTGGCGACGGACTGGCCCGCGAGGTGCCGGCTGCGATGATCTACGCCGCCGCCTCCGGCTGCACCGACCTCGAACGCCGTGGCCGGCCAGGGCCGGGGCTCAGCGCACCGGGAAGCCGCAGGAGTAGCCCTGCTCTTTCAGCCAGGGGAGGATCCGGCGCAGGGTCTCGACGGTCTGGGAGCGGTCGCCGCCCGCGTCGTGGAAGAGGAGCGTCGGCCCGTTGGGCACCTCCCGCTCGACGGTGGCGACGATGGCGTCCGTGCCCGGCCGCTCGAAGTCCCTGGAGTCCACGTTCCAGCCCAGCGGGCGCATGCCCCGGGAGGCCGCCAGCTTGCGGCTGTAGGGGGTGAAGGCCCCGCCGGGCGCCCGGTAGTACATCGGCCGTACGCCCCCGGACGCCTCGGTGATCATGCGTTCGGCGTCGAGTATCTGCTGTGACTGGTAAGCCTGGGACTTGGTGTCCATGGTGGTGTCGTGCGACAGCGTGTGGTCGCACAGCCGGTGCCCGGCCGCGACCACCTTTCTCACGAGATCCGGGTGGGCCTGCGCCTGTGTCCCCACCATGCAGAACGTGGCTTTCACGCCGTACTCCCGCAGCACGTCGAGCACCTGAGGGGTCCACACGGGGTCGGGGCCGTCGTCGATGGTGATGTTGACGCCACGCTCCCCCTTGTCCGAGGCGTGCGCGATGGTCACCTCCACTTGATTGACGTCACTGCCCGGTGTGGCCGACGCGGCCGTCCGAGGCGACGAGCCGCCCACGGCACGGGCCTGCGCGGTCCACACCGAGGCACCGGCGGCCAGTACCGTCACCCCGAGCGCCGCCCCGACCACCTTGCCGTACCAGCCCCGCCCGCCGCCGTGCCGTGCCATGTCCGCCCCGCTTTCTCGCAGTTCCTCGCCGATCCTTGGTCGTCTTCCGACCACTTGGCAGGACGAGGGGCGGCGGCCACGGGATGCGTCCGTTACCGATCACGGACACTTCCGGGGGAGTTCGCGGACAACTGGGCGAGCAGCGGCCAAAAATGGGACCCGGCTGCTCATCGAGCGACCAGCGGTATTGACCGCTGCGGTCGGCTGCTTGCGGAGGCGTCTATCCGCATCAACATGTCTTTTTTCCGGTGGCCGTGCTTGCCACCACGTCGGCGCTGCGCGCGAGTTGGCTGTGGTGGCGAGACCTCGCGCGGCGAGTATCGGCGCAGCGGCGTAGTCGCGTGACACCGACCCGATCCACTGTTGAGACAGCTACGGAGATTTCCATGTCCCGACGTGTTGCCTCTGTCCGTCGTCGCCGGTGTCGTTCTCCTCGGTGGCGCCGGTCCCTTCGCTCTCGCCCAGGCCGGGGAGCAGACTCCGGCGCTGGCGCACAGCACTGCCCGCTACTCCGCTCCCGACGGGGACCGCGATGGCTCGCTGGTCTTCGTCACCGACGTCACGGCGTCCTCCGGTCTCAAGAACGTGAAGGTGCTGGCTTGGCCGCAGCACTCGTCCTTCGCCGAGAAGGGGCTGACTGGATCTCTTGAGAGCCAGCCGTCTGCAAGCCCTCCGGGCCGGACACCGTGCGCTGCACTTACACCGCCGAGGTCACCGGTGCCGACGCCGAGTCGTCCTCGCGCGGTGCCTGGCACGTCGCCGTCCTGGTCACCGCGCAGGACGGCACCACGACCTTGGACATCGAGGCAGCCGACTTCACCGTCCGGTGACCCGGACACGGACAAGGGGTGGCCCCACTGGCCTCGGTCCGGACGCAGCCCAGCAAGGCTGCGTCCTGGACGGAGAGTCGCCCGACGTCATGCCTTGTGCCGCGTGCTGCGCCGTGCGGGGCCTCCCTGTTCAGCGGCCCTTGGACCGCACGCCGTCGGCAATGCGCTTGCCGATCGCCTCGTCGATGTTCGACCAATACGTGAAGGCCCGCTCCAGGACCGGTTCGCTGACCCCGTTGAGGAGGTGCCCGACGACGTTGTCGACAAGACGGTCCCGGGCGGCGTCGTCCAGGACCTGCCGGACCAGTGTGCCGGGCTGCCCCCAGTCGTCGTCCTCGTCGTGGGAGACGTATGCGGCACGGGTGATCTCGCCGTCGGCCGCCCAGCTGGGCGGCGGGCCGAAGCGGGCAGGTTCGGCGGCGGGACCGCCCTTGGAGTTCGGGGCGTACACCGGATCAGTCGTCTTCCGGTATGCCATCGCCCCGTCCTTCGAGTAGCTGTGGACGTCGACGATGGGCGCGTTCACGGGAAGCTGCTGGTAGTTGGCGCCGATGCGGTGCCGGTGGGCGTCCGCGTAGGAGAACAGCCGGGCCAGCAGCATGCGGTCCGGACTCGGCCCGATCCCGGGGATGAAGTTGTTGGGCTGGAACGCCGCCTGCTCGATCTCCGCGTGGTTGTCGGTCGGATTGCGGTCCAGGGTCATCCGGCCGACCGGTATGAGCGGATAGTCACCATGCGGCCACACTTTGGTGAGATCGAACGGGTTGAAGCGGTAGTGCACGGCCTCCGCGTACGGCATGACCTGCACGTACAGCGTCCAACTGGGGAAGTCGCCGTCACGGATGTGCTCGAAGAGATCGCGCATGTGGTAGTCCGTGTCGACGGCGGCCATCTGGTCACCCTCGTGCTGGGTGAAGAACTCAATCCCCTGGTCGGTCTTGAAGTGGTATTTGACCCAGAACCGCTCGCCCTTGGCGTTGAGCCACATGTAGGTGTGGGAGGTGTAACCGTTCATGTGGCGCCAGGTGCGGGGGATGCCACGGTCGCCCATCAGCCAGGTCACCTGATGCGCGGACTCCGGCGAGAGCGTCCAGAAGTCCCACTGCATGTCGTTGTCCCGCAGGTTGTTGTCCGCGCGGCGCTTCTGAGAGCGGATGAAATGCTGGAACTTCATCGGGTCCTTCATGAAGAACACCGGCGTGTTGTTACCGACCATGTCGTAGTTGCCCACGGTGGTGTAGAACTTCACCGCGAAGCCGCGAGGGTCACGCCAGGTGTCGGGGCTGCCCCGCTCGCCGGCGACCGTCGAGAAGCGAATGACCAGGTCAGTGTGGGTGCCCGGTTGGAATACGGCTGCCATGGTGTAGGCGCTGATGTCCTCGATCACCTCGAAGTGGCCGAAGGCGCCGCTCCCCTTGGCATGCGGCTGGCGCTCGGGAATCCGCTCCCGGTTGAACTGGGCCATCTGCTCGATCAGGTAGGCGTCCTGCAGCAGGACCGGCCCGCCCGGGCCCAGGGTGAGAGAGTGCTCATCACTCTCCACCGGCGCGCCGGAGTCCGTCGTGGTGGCGGGATGGAACTCCGTCATAGGTCTGCCCTTTCGCTGTGCCGGTCTTCCACGCCCTTCCATTCGCGTGACCGTAGGAACCTGCACTAAACGCCTCAAGTCGCACTTTATGAACACCGTCGGATTCGGCACGGAGGGTGAGTCGTCCTCCGGCGAGTGGGGCTCGGAGCGTCGGGTCACCGTGGCCGAGCTGGTGCATAGAACGGACCGATCGGCGCAGGATGTAGCCCCGGCCTTCGTTCCTGGGGGAGGCGCCGTCGGCCGGGAACATGAGGGCGGTACGGAAGTGGTCGGCGATCATGCGCAGCCGTACGTCTGCCTCCGCGTCCGCGCCGCACCGGATCCCGGCCGGCGTGGCGGCCCGTCCAGGATCGGGCGGGTCTCGTCGATCTCGTACAGGTTGTCGACGCCCTGAGCAGGGGGCCATGCTCCGAGCGACCCGTCGGACATGCCCTTAGCGCGCCGGGGCCTCCAGTGCCGCCATCCGGCGGTCGTGGAAGTGGCTGAGCACCAGCACCGAGACGGTGGCCCCGATCAGCGCGCAGAACATGTCCGCGATGCGCACGAGGGATGTGCATCTGACCAGACCGGAGCAACAGGAGCTGGTCCGGCTGGCGGCTAAGTCCGGGACGCCGACTGCTTGCCGTCCGGCGCCGCCCCAACTGGGCCAAGGGGTCAAGGGCATCACCCAGTCCGGCGACGTACGCGCCGCGGGACTGGGCGTCGGCCGCCATCCGCTGCCGGCGGCGGCCGAGTCCATCGCCGACTCCGACAGGCGACGCTGTACTCGGCGCCGTTGTAGCCGGCGGACAGGGATACCCGAAGGCGCTCCCCGTCAGACCAGGGCCGGAAGGCCGAGGATGAGATCGGCGGCGGCCGTCCGGCCGCCCGCGGCGCGCTGGAGCGCGCCGATCCGTTCCGCGTTCTCGTGGAAGGACGGTTCGCTCAGAACCCGAGTGAGTTTGTCCACGACGTCGTCGACGACGATGGTCTCCGGGTGGTCGAGGGTCAGGCTCACCCTGGAGTCCCGGCCGCGTACCGCCTGGTCGTAGCAGTGCGCCCACAGGGGGCGCACGACCAGCGGCTTGCCGAAGTAGAGGCCTTCGTGGAAGCTGTTGCCGCCGCCGTGGGTGAAGAACACCTTGACGCCGGGGTGGGCGAGGACGTCGAGCTGGGAGGGTACCCAGCTCTCGATGCGCAGGTTGCCCGGCAGCTCATCGGCGGTCGGCAGCAGATGCTGCTGTTCCGCCGGCAGCTTCCACAGCACCTGGTGCTCGCCCGCCAGCCGGCGGGCCACCTCCACCAGGCAGCCCACCTGCTCCCGGGTCAGCCGGGTGATGGTGCCGAAGCCCATGTAGACGACGGACGACTGGTCGTCGAGCCACTTGCGCACCGGATCGTCTCCGGTGGTCTCCGGCAGTGGCGGCAGCACCGCGCCGACGAGGCGCATTTTCTCCGGGATGTCGAACGGATAGTCAAGCTCCGCCACCGAGTTGCACAGCACCAGCTCGGCCTTGTCGATCCGCGTCATCGGGTTGGGCGGTGGAAGCCCCAGCTCCTTGCGGAGACGGGCGTCCTTCGACAGCACCTTGCCCATGACCGGGTTGAAGAACATGGCCAGGGTACGGAACTTGAACAGCTCGTTGGCCACCCGCTGCGCCAGGTTCATCCGGCGCGGCAGCCCCGAGTGCGGGACGGGGAAGTCACGCGGGGTGAGCCCCTTGGCGAAGGGACTGTGCGAGGTCAGCACGTTGCTGGGCAGGAACGGCACACTCAGCACGAAGGGGATGCCCCGGGAGACCGCCAGGTCCACGGCGAAACCGCTCATGCAGTCGACGACCATGAGCGTCGGCCGGACCCTGTCGACGATCTTCTGGAGCCGGTGGAACTTCTCGGCCTGGAGGGCGGGCTTGTAGGACTGCTTGATGACGGCGCGGTGGGCCCGGAAGCGGGAGCACTGCGTGACGTCCCGGTAGACGTCGTCGGGCCAGGTCACGGCCGACAGCTCGGGAATCACATCGCCGAGGGAGGCGAACCGCACCGATGTGTGTTCCGCCGTTCTGCGCACGTCCTCCCTGCGGTGCTCGTCGGTGGCGAACCACAGGTCCTCCACGCCCTGGCGGGAGAGTTCACCGGCCAGCACCAACAGCGGGTTCAGCAGGCCGCTCTCGGGAAGACTGACGAACAGGATCGGCCGTCGGGCGGAATCCATGAAGTGCCTTGTGCCTTTCATCGGTGGCCGGCAGGACGGGGGAGCACCTCCCCGGGCGATCCGCATCGCCCGGCACTGTGATCTCACGCCGGATGCCGGAAGATCCTTAGACCTCCTGTTGGAGCGGGTGCGCACCTTCCCGGGCGCGGGACCGGATCTGCCGACGGAGCCCGTCGCCCCGTGCTCACAGCGCGGTGTCCGGGGAAGCCCTACAGCCGACGCCCGCGCGAGCCCGGCAGGGCGACACCCGGGGCCTCGGGCGTGCCGTGGCCCGGGAACCGGGCGCCCAGCAGGGACAGCAGTGGCTCGGCCTCGCGCGCCGTCTCCTCGAACACGGCGTCCGGGTCGCACGGCGCGGTGACGGCGCCGCCGACGCCGTACCGCAGACGCCGGCCGCTCAGCACCGCGGTGCGGGTGGCGAGGCCGAAGTCGGCCGCTCCCGAAAGGGAGAAGTAACCGATCGCTCCCGTGTGGACGCCGCGCGGCCCGCTCTCCAGCCGGTCCAGGGCCCGCATCGACCGCGGCTTGGGAGCGCCCGTCACGGAGCCGCCCGGGAACGCCGAACGCAACGCCGCCACGGCTGTCGTGTCTTGGCGCAGCCGCGCCCTGACCGTGCTCACCAGGCGGTGCCCGCCGGGGCACGTCACCACGTCGAACAGCGGATCGGCCGTGACGGCGCCGGCCTCGGCGCCGGAACCCAGGTCGTGTCGCGCCAGGTCGAGGAGCGTGAGATGCGCGGCCCGCTCCCGCTCACTGGTGGCGAGATCCGCGATCAGCAGGGCGTCCTCCTCCGGCGTGCTCCCGCGGGGGCGGGAGCCCTCGGTGACCGTCGACTCCGCCCAGCCCTCCCGGTCGACGCGCAGGAAACGCTCGGAGGCGGAGCTGAGCACGGACTGCGCGCCGAATCCCAGGAACGCCCCGAACGGCGCCGGGGCCAGCCGCCGCAGGGTGCGGTACGCCTGCCACGGGTCGAGGTCCGTCCTGGTCTCGATCATGTTGGCGAGATACAGCCCATGGGTGTGGCCGGCGGTCAGCTCGTCCTGGCCGGCGGCGACGAGCTTGAGGTACCGCTCGCGCTCATGACGCAGCCGCAGCCGTGCCGGCCGGGTCGGTGACGGGATGCGGGCGGACGGAACGGGCAGCGGCGGCACGGCGGCAAGCCGCGTCGAGGCGGCGGTGAGCCAGGACCGGGCCGGACCCTCGTCCCCCTCCTCGGCCAGGGCGAGCAGAGACGCGGTGCCCGTGCCGTGGTCCAGGACGACGGCGCGGTCGGCGAAGACCATGACGGCGTCCGGTGCCGGTGACCGGTGCGCCCTCGCGCCGCCGCACTCGGCCTTCAACTCGTAGCCCAGGCAGCCGACCCAGCCGAGCGAGAAGTCGAACGGCAGCTCCGGGACCTCTACCGCCAGGGATCGCAGGTCCTCGTCGAGCCAGCGCAGGAACGGACTGCGGACCACCTCGGCGGGCCCCGCGGCCCGGACGGACACGCTGCCCCTGACCACGTGCGCGGTGGCGACCCGGGCGAGCGGCCCGTCCGCGTTGCCGAGGACGGACACCCGGCCCGGACCGCCGTCCGTCCGGCCGCCGTCCAGCCAGAAGGGATGGTCACCGGAGCGGAACAGGCGGTCGAAGACCGTCTCCGCATCCCAGCTCGTTTCCAGCCGTTCGGCCAGCACCCGCAGCCGGCGGCGCGGCGGCCGCGCACGATCACCGGCGCCCGGGAGCCGCTTCGGCGCCTTCCCCGCACCGGTGGCGGTGACCACCGGTGCCCGCCGTGGCAGGGCACCGGCGAACAGGGACGGGACGGGGCGGGATCTCCGGTGCTCTTCCGTCAGTTCGCGGAAGCGGGAGAGCAGTTGACGGCCTGTGTCCGTCCCGGCGGACTCGGGGTGGAACTGCACTCCCCACAGCGGCAGGCTCCGGTGGCGCAGCGCCATGACCACGCCGTCGTCCGTCGCCCAGGCGGTGGGCTCCAGGGCGGGGGAGAGACCGGTGACCGCCAGCGAGTGGTAGCGGACGACCTCGAGGGGGTTGGGCAGTTGGCGATGGAGCCCGGTACCGGTGTGCCGCACGGGGGAGACGCGTCCGTGGCACGGCCAGGGCGCACGGCCCACAGTGCCGCCGTGCACCAGCGCGATCGTCTGGTGGCCGAGACCCACGCCGAGCACGGGCAGCCGGTCCTGACGGCAGACCTCGGCGCAGATCGCCGTGCCGGCGCGGTCGTGCGGGGTGCCCGGCCCCGGGCAGAGCACCACGTTGTCGAAGCCCCGCAGCAGGCCGGGGCGCCAGGAGGGGTCGTCGTGGCGGACGACCTCGGGCTCCCGGCCGTTCACCTCGGCGAGGCGGTGGAACAGGTTGTGGGTGAAGGAGTCGTCGTTGTCGACGAGCAGAGTGCGCATCGCGGGTCCTCGCTCCGCAGGTGCGGGGACCGGAACCAGGGCGTCGGAGGAGGAGCGTCGTCAGCCGGAACCGGGGGCATGCGTCGGTCCCCGTGCTGCGGATTGGGTGGCTCGGTTTCCGAAAGGCGGGAGAAGTGTGTTGATTCCGGCCAACTGTATTTCGGTCATGAAGCGGGCATTGCTCGCCGGATCCCTATTCTCGGCATCACGACTGGGCGCTTCCTCTGTCTGGAGAGGAACCGAATTGGCACATTGCCTGATTTCGTCCGAGGCTATTTGCTGACGGGAACCCGCGGGTTCGGCCGGGCTCGTGCTCCTCGGACGTGGATGTGTGCGGAAGCGCGAATGCGGTGGGGGTGGGCCGACGTTCCGTGGTTCTCATCGGACTCCCGCTCCTTCCGGTCGGAGTGCGCATCGCCTCCCTAAGTGATCTCATGCGGGACACCGGAAATTCCCTAGTGTCGAGCGCACCGGCGGTGGGCGGCCAGGTGGCGGGCCTTGAACGCCGATGTTCGCGGACGGCGGGGTCGTGTGGCGCGGCACGGTCCGGGGCGGTCGGCGAGGTGTGGGGACGGCGCGTCCGGGGGCGGGCGGGCTCCGGCTTGCCCGCTTGGGCGCCGTGCCGGTCCGATTGCCGCCCGCGGTCCGTACGCACCGGGTGGCATCCAGTCGCCGGTCCGGCGCATGTGTGTTAGCTATGGCAAAGCCAGGCGTCAGGCGCGAGGGTTCGACTCGCGCGTAGGCAGCCCTCGGAGAGCAATCATATTCGGCCGACCAGTCGCACGTTGAACCCATGCCTCTGACTCGACAATAGCTGACTGGACAAGTGTTCTGGCTTAGAATCCGGGTGTGCCTTCCTCGAACCCGATCGACCACCCTCTCATCACGACGTTCGGCCGCCTGGTGGAGACCCACAGTCACCTCGAGCGGCGCCTGGGCACGGCCATGCAGTCGGAAGTCGGCCTGCCGCACGTCTGGTTCGAGGTCCTGATCCGGCTCGCCCGCTCGGAGGGAGGGCAGTTGACCATGAGCGCCCTGGCCGACCAGATCGCCCTGACCACCAGCGGGGTCACCCGGCTGATCGACCGGATCCAGGCGGCCGGCTACGTCGAACGCTGCCCCTGCGTCAGGGACCGACGGATCGCCTACGCCGCCATCACCGACGCCGGGCACGACGTCCTCTCCCGGGCGGCGGCCGGACACGTACGCAATCTGCGGGACACCTTCGCCCAGTTCAGCGAGGACGACCTGGCCACCCTGGACGACCTGCTCGACCGCCTCCGGAGTACGACGTGATACATGGCCGCGACAACGAGTCGACCGCACTCGCCGCCCGGACGGCCGCCGCATGCCGCGGTGAGACGGGGTGCGTGGTGCTGACCGCACCGCCCGGCTACGGCAAGAGCGTTCTCCTCGACGCCCTGCTGCGGGCTTCGGCCTGCCGGGACATGACGGTGCTGCGGGCGCACTGCGGAGAGGCGGCCGGCGGCGCCGGAGCCTACGCGGGACTGAGGGCGCTGTTCGCGCCGGCGGGCGCCCCGGCTCCGGACCGCCTGGAGCCGGAGCCGGGCGAGGACAGCCCCGCCACGTTCCTGCCCGGCCCCGGGGATGCGCAGCGGTTCACCCTCACCTCCGCCTATCCGGTGTTCCGCCGGCTCCTCGGGCACGTGCTGCGGCTCACCGCGGACCGGCCGCTGCTGCTCGTACTCGACGACGCCCACCACTGCGACGAACACTCCCTGCGCTGGCTGGAGTTCCTGCTGCGGCGGGCGGCCGGGCAGCCGCTGCTGGTGGTCCTCGGCCGGAGTTCCGGCACCGACCCGCGCGCTCCCCGGGCCTGGGCGGACCTCCTCGCCCACCCCGCGGTGTCCGTGCTGCCCCTCAGGCCACTCGGCACCGACGCCGTCGGCGGCCTCGCCGAGGAGGTCTTCGGCACGCCGGCGCACTCCCGACTCGCCGAGCGCGTCGCCGCGGTGACCGTCGGCAACCCGCGCACCGCCGTCCGACTGCTGCGCGAGCTGAGAAGACGCGGGGCGGCTCCGGACGAGGCCGGAGCACAGCAGGCGTGGGAACTCGGCGGCGGCATGGCCGCCCGGTCGGTGCGGCGTGCGGTCGACCGCGAGTCCGCCGCCGTCCGGTGCGTCGCCACGGCGATCGCGTTGCTCGGGAGCACACAGTCCCCGGAGAGCGTCGCGGTGCTGGCGCAGGTGGACCGTGCGCAGGCAGAGGAGGCGATCGCCGTGCTGCGCCACGCGGGAGCCCTCACTCCCGACGGCACCGCTCTGGTGCACGAAGCCGTACGTTCCGCGCTGCTCGAACCGCTCGGCGCCGCGCGGACGGCCGAACTGCACGCCCGCGCCGCGCTGTTGCTCAGCGACGCCGGCCGGCCCGTCGAAGAGGTGGCCCGGCATCTGATGCGGATGCCTCGCACCCGGGAACCCTGGATGACCGCGGTCCTGCGGGACGCCGCAGCCCGGGCCGAGCAACGCGGCGCCTTCGCCGAAGCCGCCGGCTGCCTGCGCCGGGTGCTGGAGGCCGAGCCCGACGACATCGAGGCCCGACTACGGCTGGCGCTCGCCGTGGCACCCGACGATCCCCTGAGCGCCGTTCCGCTGTTCCGCGCGGCGCTCGCCGGCACGGCGGACACACGCGCGCGGGCCGCCATCGCGGTCCAGTACGCCATGGCATGCCTGTCCGTACCGCTCCCGGCCGCCTGCCGGGCGGAGATCCTGGGAGCCCTGGAGACCGCCTGGGACGCCCTGGCGTCCGGCCCCGAGCGCGCCCCGCAACTGCGCGACCAGGTGGCGACCGTGCTGCTGCTCATGGGACGGCGCGGGACCGGTGTGGCGGCCCGGGAGCACCGCGGCACGGTGACGGCGTCGTACCGGCTGCGCACCGACCGGCAGCAGACGGAGGCGCTCGCCGCCCTGCGTACCGCGCTGGCCGGCCACTCCCGGGAGGCGGCCGTGAAAGGCGCCCGGCGCGCGCTGGCCAGTCCCTCCCTCCAGCAGCCGCCGTGGCTGCTGTTCACCGCCGCCGCCACACTCGGCCTCGCGGACGAGACGACGGAGGCGCACACCGCACTGGACACCATGCTGCGGCGCGAGGGCGACGAACCGACGGCCTGGGTGCGGGTGCTCGCCGGGTCCCTGAGGTCCCACCTGCTGCACCGTGACGGTGCCGTGCTCGACGCCGCCGCGGAAGCCCGCTCGACGATCGCCGCGGCGGGCCGGACCAACTGCGAGGCACGGCTGGTGACGGCACGAGCGGTGCTGGCGTCGGTGCTCGTCGACCGCGGCGAGCCGCAGCAGGCCGAGCGGCTCCTCGACCGGATCGGCCGCTCCGAGCCGAGCGGCTCGGCCCTCGCCTACCTGCTGTATCTGCACACCCGCGCCCGCACCCGCTGGGCGACCGGCAACCCGCGGCAGGCGCTGCGGTTGCTGCGTGAGTGCGGCGCGGTGCAGGAGACCGCCGGTGTGCTGAGCCCGGTGCTCACCTCCTGGTGGGTGGACACCTGCCTGATCCTCGCGGCCATCCGGCCCGCGGAAGGCAGGGAGTTGGCCGAACAAGGAGCCGAACGCGCGCGGCGCTGGGGAACGCCGCGCGCCCTCGGGCTCGCCGCGCTCGCCACGGGCGTCCTCACCCCGGGCCGGGCCGGGCTCGACCTGCTCGCCGAGTCGGCCCACCAGATGTCCCGGTCGCCGGCGGTCGCCGCGTACGCCCGTGCCGAATACGCGCTGGGCCGGGCCCTCCTGCTGCACGGCGACGAGGCCGGTGCCCGGGAGAGGCTGCGCAAGGCGGCCGGCATCGCGGGTGGCTGCGGGGCGCTCGCGCTGGCGGAGTCGGCCCGCAGCCTGCTGGTCTCCGCCGGCGGGCGCATGGGCCACGCCGCCGACGCGCCGACCGGGGGCCTGCTCACCACCACGGAGCTGAAAGTGGCCGGACTGGCGGTGTCCGGGGCCAGCAACCGCCAGATCGCACAACGGCTGTTCGTCACGGTGCGCACCGTCGAGTCACATCTGACCAATGTGTACCGGAAGCTCGGGGTGCGCCGACGGGACCAGCTCACGGACGCCCTGCGCGCCGTGCACGGCCGCTCATGGCCTCTGCCGGGCTGGTCGGTGCTGGAAGGGGCGTAAGGGTCCGACCTGTCGGGGACTCACACGCCGCACAACACGAACGGGGGCAGGAAGACAGGGTGAGCGACGAATGACGGGGTCAACTCCCTTTCACCAGCCGCAGCACGCGCGGTCGGCGACGGCCACCGAGGACCCGCCGTCCCGCGTCCGGGAGCGGGCCATGATGGCAGCAGTCGTCGATGGGCTCGACACCTCGGGACCGGTGCTCGTCACGCTGTCGGGCAGAAGCGGGCTGGGCCAGTCCGCTCTGGTGCGCTGGGCCGCCGACCGGGCCCGCGAGTCGGGCCAGCGGGTGCTGCGCGCCCGAGCGGCGCTGTCGGAGTCCGAACTGCCCTACGGAGTGGTCACGCAGCTGCTCGAACCGCTCGGCGTCCCACCGATCGGCATGCGCGCGACGCCACCGGGGCCGACGCGGCGCGAGCCCTTTCCGGGGCTGGCCGGGCTGCTGCGCGCGGCGCGCGAGTGCCCGACCGTCCTGGCCGTCGAGGACGCGCACTGGCTCGACCGGGAGTCGCTGCACTGGCTCCAGGCGCTGCTGCGCAGATCCGCCGGGGCACCGCTCGCGGTGGTGTGCGGCGGCGACGACGCGGCGGCGGCCGACCCCGGCTGGCCGGGCGAACTCGGCTCCGCACCCGGTCCGGTCGCCCATCACCTGACGCTGGCACCGCTGCCCCCGGACGAGGTCGCCGCCGAGGTGGCCCGGGTCTGCGGACCCGCGGACAAGGCGTTCACGGCCGAGGCCGCCCGGATCAGCGGCGGGCATCCCGAGGTGCTGCACGACCTGTTGCAGCGGTTCGCCGCGCTCGGACACCGGCCGGCCGCGGCCCGGCTCCCGGCCCTCCGGGCGACCGGCTCCGCCGTGCTCGGCGACCACCTGATGAGCGCCGTGCGGGGACTCGGCGCCGAAGCGGGCGAGGTGGTGCGGGTGCTGGCGGTCTGCGGACACCTGCTCGACTTCCCCCTCGTGCGCACGCTCGCTCGCGCGGGCTCGCTCAACGAACACCGGCTCCGGGCGACCCTCGCCCGGACGGCCGGCATCCGCGCCCTGCCCGACGGCCGCCTGAGGGTCGAACCGGCTTTACGAGTCCGCGTGTTGCAGGACATGGCAGCCGACGACCGGACCGATCTGCACGTTCGGGCCGCCGAACTCGCCCACCGCGCCGGGGCCGAGGACCGGGCCGTGGCCGACCTGCTGCTCGCCGCGCGCCCGACCGGGGCCGCCTGGGCGATCCGCACACTGCGCCGCGACGCGGACCACGCCCTGCGGGAGGGCGAGCACGACCGCGCCGCCGTACTCCTCGCGCGGGCGGCGGAGGAGGAACGGGATCCCGCCGAGCGCGCCCGCCTCGGCCTCGAACTGGCCGCCGTTCACCTGGTCACCGAGCCCGAGGCCGGGGACGTGCGCATAGAGCGGCTGATCCGTACGCCCGAGAACCCCGCCGCCGTGCGCCTGCACGCCGCCGACCTGGGCCTCACCGGGGGCGGTACCGAGGTGGTGCGCCGGTCGCTCGCGGACGCGCTGACGGTCGCGACCGGGGCCGAACGGGACGACCTGCTTGCGCTCTTCTGGGCCGCCGACCCGACCGGCCAGGGAAGCGGCATACCGTCCGTGCCCACGGTGCCACCCCTGCCGCAGCGCCCGGCCACCCGCGCGCAGGCCGCCGTGCGCGCCTGGCAACTCGCGCTGTACGGGGAGAGCCTGCACGAGGTCAGGAGCCTGGCCCAGGCCGCCCTCACCGATGACCAGCGGCCGGGCGGCCCGCTCATCCAGCCCGCCCTGGCGGCGTGCAGGGCCCTGTGCCTCACCGACGTGCTGGACGACGCGGAGTCCGGCCTGAACCGGCTGCTCGGCGCACTCGACGGCAGCCGGCTCCGGCTCGCCGCTCCCCAGATCCTCGCCCTGCGCGGCGAACTCAACATACGCAGAGGCCGGCACGCCCAGGCGGAGCGGGACCTGGAGGCCGCCGAGCGGGGAGCGCACCTGCTCGGCAGATCGGCCGCCCTCCTGCCCCATCTGTACGGCATCCGCATCGTCGTGGACGTGGAGAGCGGCCGTGAGGACGCGGCACGCGAGCGTGCCGCCATGCCCCTGCCGCCCGCCGCGGAGGACAGCGAGCACTGGCCCCGCCTGCTGTTCGCACGGGGAGTGGTCGCGCTGCGCGGCGGCAACCCCGTGGAGGCGCGCGACCAGTTCCGGGAGTGCGGCCGCCGGCTGCTGAGCCGCCATCACCTCAACCCCGTGCTGGTGCCGTGGCGTTCGCTGACGGCACTGACCTGCCACACCCTCGGTGAGTCGGCCGAGGCCCGGCGACTGAGCGAACAGGAACTGGCGCTCGCCCGGCGCTGGGGCGCGGGCAGCACCCTCGCCTGGGCCAAGCTGACCGCGGTGCTCGTGGCCGGGCGGGAGGACCGCCTGGCGGGCATCCGCTCGGCCATGGGAGTGGTGCGCTCGGCGCCTACCGGTCCGGAGTACACCCGCGTCCTGGCGGAATACACGGCCCTGGAGATGACGGAGAGCGGCGGCGACCGGCGGATGGCCGCTCTGTCGCTCGCCGAACTGTGCGCGCTGACCGCCGCCCACCCGTCCGCCCCCATGGCGGTCAAAGCCCGTGCGCTCGCCGGGGCGGCCACCGGCACGGTGTCGGTTCCGGGCTGGGGCGACCTCTCGGAGGCCGAGCGGCAGTCCGCGCTCCTCGCCGGCCGCGGCCGCAGCAACCGGGACATCGCCGCGCTGCTGGAGATATCCAGCCGTGCGGTCGAACTCCGGCTCGCCCGCGTCTACCGCAAGCTGCGCATCAACGGGCGCCAGGAACTGCGTGAACTCGTCCGCGCGATGGAAGGACACTGAACGCGATGCTGCTCGAACGAGGAGCCGAACTGGCGGCGGTGCGGCAGGCCCTGCGCGCCGCCGCCGAGGGGCGCTCCTCCCACATGGTGCTGGCCGGCCCCCTCGGCATCGGTCGTTCGGCGCTGCTGAACGCACTGCCTCGCTGCGCCGACGAGGGCGCGGTACACGTGCTGCGGGCCAACGCCGCGCCGACGGAGCAAGGCCTCGCCTGCGGTGTGGTGCGTCAGTTGTTCGACAGCCTGCTCACCACGGCACCCGGGCCGGGCCGGGAACGGCTGCTCGCCGGCGCGGGGGCCGCGCGGCGGGTGCTCGGTGACGACGTGGTGCTCGACCCCGACGCCTTGGACGGAACGGTTCTGCGCGATCTGCGCTCGCTGCTGGCCAAGTTGAGCGCCACGGCGCCCCTGCTGATCCTCATCGACGACCTTCAGTGGGCGGACTCCTGGTCGCTGCGCTGGCTCGCCCATCTCGCCCCGCGGCTGGACGGGTTGCGACTGCTGCTCGTGTGCACCCTGCGGGACGGCGATCCGGGCTCGCGCGACCCCCTGGTGCACGAGGTGGTGGGCGCCTCGGCCCGGATTCTGCGTCCCGTGCCCCTGTCTCCGGCCGCCACCGGGGAACTCGTACGGGCGCGCTTGGGTGAACCCGCCGACGAAGACTTCGTCCACGCCTGCCACGACATGTCCCAGGGGCGTCCGCTGTTCCTTCTGTCCGTGCTGTCCGAAGTCGCCCTCATGGGCTGCCCGCCGGTCGCCGCGAGCACCGGCCTCGTGCACGCGACGCTCCCTGCGCAACTCCGCGACCGCTTACTGAACTGCCTGCTGCTCCAGCCGCAACCGGTCCGGGACGCGGCGGCCGCGATCGCCACGCTGGCCGGGCACGAGGAGCCCGCACTCCTCGGCCGCCTCGCCGGCCTCGACGACGTCGGCTTCACGACGGCGCTGCGCGTCCTGCACCAACTCGGCCTGACGGCCGGGGAGGACGAGGCGCGCTTCGCGCACCCGTCCGTACGGGAGGCCGTCGAATGCTCGATGAGCGCCGCCGAACGGCAGCGCTGGCAGGAGGCCGCCGCCGGGGTCCTGTACGACGCCGGGCTCCCGGCGGAGCAGGTCGCCGCCCAGCTGATGGCGATTCCGACGCCCCGGTACCCCTGGGCCGTCGCGGTGCTGCGCAGCGCGGCGGACACCGCACGGCGCAAAGGGAGGCCGGAACTGGCCGCCCGGTATCTGCGGCGGGCGCTGCTGGAAGCGGTCGAGCAGGACCGGACGAGGGCCCAACTGCTGGTCGAACTCGCAGGTGTCGAGCTGTCCTTCGATCCGCCGGCCGCCGAATCCCACATCGCGCAGGCACTGCCCCTGCTCCCCATGGCCCGTGACCGCGCTGCCGCGGTGCTGCGGCTCTCGCCCTGTGTGACCAGCCCCGTGACCCCGGCGGGGGCCGCCCTGCTCAGGCGCGCCGCCGAGGACCTCGTGGACCCGTACACGTGCGACGACCCCGGTGGCGAAGAGGCGCTGTCCCTGGAAGCCAGGCTGCGGTACACGGGCCTCGACGACTACGCCCAACTCGCCGACGCCGTCGGCAGGCTGCGCGTCCTGGAGCCCACGGTCCGCTCGCGCGGCGGCCGGGAACTGCTGGCCGTGCTGCTGCACGCGGCGACGCTCAGCGCCGACGGAGAGGCGTCGGAGATCGTACGGCAGGCTCGCGGCATCCTCGACTGGGAACCGGCGACCGCCACCGGCGGCGGCTCGGTGATGCAGTTGGTGATGTTCTCCCTGGTGGGCGCCGACGCCCTGCAGACGGCCGAGTCCTGGCTGAACGCCGCGGAGCGGAGCGGGTACGGGGACGACGGTGGGGACGATGCCATGGGGCATGCGCGGCGCGCGCTGTTCCACATCGCGCGTGGCCGGCTGCCTCAGGCCCGGGAGCAGGCGGAGCGAATCGCCGAACTGGCCGACACGATCGAGGAGGAGAGCCGTTGCTTCGTCTACGGCGTGCTGGGCGCACTGGCGTTGTCGGCGCGTGATGTGCACCTGGGTTCACGCATCGTGGCCGAGGCGGCCGGCCGGGCCCTCGGGCCGATCCCGGCCGCACTGCTGAGCCTGCTCCGGATGGCGGAACAGGCCCAGGCGGGCGCGGCCGACACGGCCCTGGAGACGGCCATGGAATGCGGTCGGCAACTGGAGTGCGCGGGGTGGCGCAATCCCGTTCTGTTCCCCTGGCGTCCTTGGGCGATCTCCCTCTCCCAGCAGCTCGGCGACCATCACCTGGCCCGGACCCTGGCGGCGGAGGAGTACGCGCGGGCCAGGGAGTGGGGAGCGCCGGTGGCCATCGGCCGGGCACTGCGGCTGCGCGCCCGTGCCGACGGGGCGGACGACCGGGTCGACCTGCTGCGGGAGGCCGTGGCAACACTCCGCGACTCCGCCAGCGAACTGGAACTCTTCATGGCCGTACGGGACTTGGGGCGGTTGCTGGGGGACGGTGCCGAGGGCCGGGAGGCGCTGCGCGAGGCCGGCGAGCTGGCGGAGTCCTGCGGCGTCCCTTGGCTGGCCGGGCCGGTCAGCGCGGAAGGCCGGCCCTCCGTCCCGGTCGTACGGACGGCGCTCACCCGTACCGAGAGCCGTGTGGCATCACTAGTTGTCAATGGGCTCACCAATCAGGAAATTGCAGCTGAACTCCAAGTGAGTGCCCGAGCCGTGGAAAAGCATCTGACAAACTCCTATCGTAAACTTGGCATTACGGGCAGGCGTGAGTTGGCCGCAGTTCTCCAGGAAACCGGCGTGCATGCTCCCGGCTGAACGGGCGTTTGGTGTGCCCGTTTCTGTCGAAAATGCCCTCTGACCTGCTCTTTCGTAACCGTACCGAACCTTGGGTGCGGTGTCCGGGCGGCCGACCGAACCTTCCCCCGCAACTCCACAGAATCGGCGGGATCGGGCCGGTTCACGTTGACCCGGTCACCGTTGGCTCTCTAGAGTTCCAGGTGTGGTTCCGGTGGTAAATGGCGAATTGAAAGGTCAGGGAAACCGCGTCCCCCTCGGCATTCCTCTTCCATGAGAGAGGAGAAAGGAAAGCACTGGAGGGCCGGCGAGTTTCCTGACCCGGAAGGCCATCGGAAGCTGATACCTGTTCACCCATCACATGAGTACCAACCGCTGCGCAGACCGACGGTGCGGTGACGGCGACGAGAGGTCGAAAACCGGCAACGTTGTCAGATGCGTGAGGCACTGTCCACCGCCACATTCGTTGGTGTGCGCCCTCCAGGCAGGGGCGCCCGGGCGCCCTCGTGCCGAACCGTCCTGTCGTGGCCCGAACCGATCGGGTCCACCGCGCGCGGAGTACACCCCCCACCGCACGAAGGGCGATCATGCCGCAGGTCACCAACTCACGACGTGAGACGAGTTCGTTCACGTCCACCCTCCCTGTTTCGAGGAAGGGGCAAGCCCGCGACCTCCTCGAGCACGACGGGTCGCCGCAGACCGCGATGCTCGACGAGGGCCGCCTCAACATGGCACGTCTCGACCGGGCGTTGACCATCCAACAGGCCAGCGAAGGGTTCTTCTGGCAGTTCGGAGGCTCGTCCGCGGAGTTGTGCGGCCGGACCTTCAGCGACCTCGTCCACCCCAGTGTCCAGCAGCCGCTGATGCGGCAGTTCACCGGCCTCATCGAGGGCCGGCGTGATCGCTTCGCCACCGACGTCATCGCGGTGGGACGGGACGACGCCACGTTCACCGTCCCTCTGACGGCCCTCATGGTGCGCGGCGGTCTCCCGGACGAGTCCTCGATCCTGGTCATGATACCCAGCGCACAGAACGACTCGGCCGACTCGGAGGTTGTCGGCGGACGCAACAAGAAGCTCCTGAGCCCGATCGACGCCCGGATACTCGAAGGCATAGCCTCCGGACTCTCCACGATCCCGCTCGCCTCACGACTGCACCTGAGCCGACAGGGCATCGAGTACCACGTGACCTGCCTGCTGCGGAAACTCCGGGTGCCGAACCGGGCGGCGCTGGTCTCCCGCGCGTACTCCATGGGCGTGCTCAAAGTCGGCGTCTGGCCCCCGAAGGTGGTCCCGGACTTCATCAAGGACTGACGTCGCGGGGGGCCTGCCCCAGGCCGGATGATGTCGGCCGCTCGCGCGGGCCGGGGAATGCCTCGGCCCGCACACGGCGGCTCACATCAAGAAATGAAGGCATGCATCGCCAACTCCCGTGATTTCGATTTCAGTTGTTGACGCCGCCCGCCGGTGGGGATACAACCCGGAGAGAGCGCTCTCACGCCTGCTACCGCTCCACCCCCACGCACGCCGAACCGGCTTGAGGAGACCCGTATGCAGACCTTCTCCGGCGCACTCACCCGCAGACCGGCGACCACCGCCCCGCGTTCCCGCATGGCGCTCGGCCTGGTCGTCGTCCTGCTCGCCGCCTGCTTGGCCGCTCTGACACCGTCGTCCGCACAGGCCGCGGACCAACTGCTGTCCCAGGGGCGGCCCGCCGTGGCGTCCTCGGTCGAGAACGACACCTTCCCGGCCGGTGCCGCGGTCGACGGCAACACCGGCACCCGCTGGTCCTCCGCCTTCTCCGACCCGCAATGGCTCCGCGTGGACCTGGGCTCCGTCCAGCAGTTGACCCGCGCCACGCTGAACTGGGAGGCCGCCTACGCCAAGGCCTACCAGATCCAGATCTCCACCGACGCGAACACCTGGACCACGGTCCACTCCACCACCACCGCCACCGGCGGCACCCAGAACCTCGCCATCACGGGCAGCGGCCGCTATGTGCGCTTCTACGGAACCGAGCGAGCCACCCCCTACGGCTACTCGCTGTGGGAGTTCCAGGTCTACGGACCCGGCGGCACCACCCCGCCGGACGACTTCTGGGGCGGCACCGGCGACATACCCGCCGCGAAGAACGCCGTCGAGGTGAAAATCCTCAACCGCACCAACGGCAAGTACCCCGACAGCCAGGTGTACTGGAGCTTCAACGGGCAGGTCCACTCCATCGCCGAGCAGCCCTACCTCGACATGCCGGCGAACTCGGCGGGCCGCATGTACTTCTACCTCGGCGCGCCGGGCGGCCCCTACTACGACTTCATCGAATTCACCGTCGGCAACAACGTCTTCAACGGCAACACGACCCGCGTCGACGCCTTCGGCCTCAAGCTCGCCATGCGCCTGCACACCAAGGACGGCTACGACGTCGAGGTCGGCGAGAACCGGCAGACCTTCGCCGAGGACCGCGCCACCACCTTCCAGCGCTTCACCAACGCCGTTCCGGACCAGTTCAAGGTACTGGCCCAGACCCAGGCCCCGTACCGGATCATCGCCCCCGGCAGCGACCCCAGCTTCCGCGCGGGCGGCGCGAACGCCAACTACTTCACCTCGTACGCCCAGTCCGTCGGTGTCAACGCGGCCACCTCCGACATCTTCGGCTGCGCCGCCTCCCTGGCCGGCAACCCCGACATGTGCGCCGCCCTCAACCGGCACGTCGCCACACTGCCGGCCTCCCAGCAGTCCGACCCGGCCCAGTACTACAAGGCGGCACCCGCCAACTACTACGCCAAGTTCTGGCACGACAACGCCATCAACCGGCTCGCCTACGGCTTCCCCTACGACGACGTGGCGGGCCAGTCCTCCTTCGTCTCCCACGGCAGCCCGCAGTGGCTGCTGGTCGCCGTCGGCTGGTAACTGCCGGCCCGACAGACAGCGTTCCAACAGGCAGCGTTCCGGCAGCCTCTAGCGAGGAGTTGCGGCCCCGGGTGTGGGAAATGCCCGGGGCCGTTCAGTGGTCGGTGTCGTGCGGACCGGGTCGGGCAGGGCCGTGCCGCGGGTGCCGGCCGTCGCCGTACGGCTGGGCGTGCGGTTCGGCGTGCGGCTCGGCGCGGGAGGGACCCTCCTGGTCGCGGACCCCTCCTGGGGGCGGGGGGTGGGGGTGTCCGAGGGAAACGCCGTCCGTGCGGTCGTGGGGGTGGGGGCGGGAGCCGGTGCGGTCGCGGGAGGCGGCGGGGCCAGGGGGACCGTGGGCGTGACGGGTGCGGCCGGGGCCGACAGATGCAGCGGCAGTACGACGATGGCGGCCACCGCACAGGTCAGCGCCGCTCCGGCCGCGGCCCTCAGCAGCTTGCGGCGGGCGGCCGCGCGACGGATCGCCTCGTACTGGCCGGGGGGCGGGCCGAGACGGCCGGACGGGGGCCGCAGGAGCACCGTGAGCGGGTCGTCGGGCGCGAACTCCGGGTCGTTGTCAAAGCGAGTGGTCAAGGCTTCTCCTGAGGTGGACGCGGAGCAGTTCTCGGGCCGCGTGGAGGTCGGCTTTGACGGTTCCTTCCTTGCGTCCGGTCAGCACGGACACCTGCCAGATCGGCATGTCAGCGTAGTAGTGGAGGAGGATCGGGACGCGCAGTCGTTCCGGCAGGGACTGCACGAGCAGGCGCACCGACGGGTCCGTCTGCTCGGTGTGGGGGCGGAGCGCGGCCTCGGTGGTGACGCGGCGCACGGCGCGGCGCTCGCGTTCCTGCTTGCGCCAGTGGTCGCGGACGATGTTGGCCGCGGTCACATAGAGGAACCCGCGGGGCTCCTCCACCGACGTCCAGCGGGCCCAGAGGCGGGTGAACGCCTCGGAGGCGATCTCGTGGGCCGTCTCGTCGTCGTCGACGAGCCGGCGGCACCAGCCGGCGAGGCGCGGGTACAGGGCGGCGAACAGTTCGGACGCTGCCTTGTCGCGGGACCGTTTCAACGCTCTCCAGGGTCGGGGTGCCGAGTCGGGCACAAGTGTGTCGGGGCCACGGGCGGGGCGGCGGCTCCCGGGGGAGGATGCCGGGCCGGCGGTGTCGCGTTCCGCCGGCCCGGCCGCCGTCGCGGGGTACCGGCCCGTCAGCGGAGGGTGGCAGTGAGGGCGGCGAACACGATCACGTTGTCGCGGTAGCCGTCGCCGTCGCGCGGGCCGCCGCAGGTGATGAGCCGCAACTCCGGGCGGTCCACGTTCCCGTAGACGTCTTCGGCCGGGAAGCGCGCCTTGGCCACCGTCCGGGTGGAAGCGACGGCGAACTGCGCCTGTGTGCCGTTCCCCAGGCGGGCGGTGATCGTCTCGCCGGTCCGCAGCCGGCCCAGGTGGCGGAAGACTCCGTCGCCGTAGGAACCGACCGTGACATGGCCGAGGACGACCGACGGCCCGAGCTGCCCCGGTGTGGGCGAGTACCGGTACCAGCCCGCCTGGTCGTGTGCGGTGACCGGGGGGACCTGCACGGTGCCGTCCGGTTCCAGACCGAGGCTCAGCAGCGGGGTGTCGACCCCGATGGCCGGGATCCGGAGCCGGACCGGGACCGAACGCCGCAGGGGGCGCGGGGAGCCGACGCCCGGCGTGACGTCTCCGGTGTCCGGAGTGCCGCCGCCGCGGGTGCCGGTGGGATGGACGGTCGCGGACCGGCCGTTCCCGCTGTCACCGCAGCCCGCGAGCAGCGCGGTCAGCGCCGCGGTGCCGAACGCGCGCCTGGAGAGCGGCGTCATGCCCCGGTCGCCCGGCGGCGGCGGACGACGAGCACGGCCCCGCCGGCCATGACGAGCGCCACGCCGACGCCGCCGCCGATCAGGCCGTCCCGGGAGCCGGATTCCTGGGCGGGGGTGGTGACACCGGTGTCGGGCGCGCCCGCCGGCACCGCGCGGACCTGGCTACGGGCCGGGGCGCGGGTCGGTTCGGCGACCGGCGCGGGGGTCGCGGAGTCGGCCTCCGCGGGGGTGGCGGCCCTGGTGGGGACCGGGGAGGGAGTGGCCCCGTCGGCGAAGGCGGGTGCGGTTCCCGCCAGCACGGCGGTGCAGGCAACCGCCGCGGCGGTGAGGATGGTTCGGCGCATCGGATCGCTCTCTTTCGTCGGCGCCCGCCGGTCGGCGGGCGGTTGTGGATCGAGCGGAGAGACGAGGCGGGGCGGGAGCAGGTTGTAAAGGAATAGCAAAGTCGTGTTCCGGTCGTCCGGCATACGGCTGCCGGGCCGCGGGCTGCCGTTTCAGTGCCGGGCAGCAGGAAACCCCGACCGCTCGGGACCACTGGATGCGGGAAGGCACCGCTGTCGAAACCGTGAGGAACGAAGCCATGAGCGGAACGAATCCGGGTCGTCACGAGGAAAGGGCGACCCGAAGGGACTCCGGGACGATCGGCCGCCGCTCCCCCCGGACCGGCACGGAACCGGTGACCGCGCAGAGCCCGCTCGGACTGCGCCTGCTTCTGTCAGGCGTGTTCGTCCCGGTCTTCGCCGCGGCGACCGCGTACTTCGCGGTGTGGGCGGCGGACTCGGGGTCGGGGGACAGCCCCGGGCCCGGCCCGCTGACCGCCATCGCCGTGGTGTGCGGGGTGCTCGCCCTCTTTGCGATGGTCGATCTAGTGGTCGTCGCGCGGCGGCTCAGGCGTGAATGAGGCACCGCCTCGACCACACGTTGAGCGGCCGGCCTGATCCTGCTATCCCGGTTGTGCGCCCCGCGCGACGGACGGGTGTCGCTGCGGCGGCGTGTGCATGACCGCGATGGCCGCGGCATCGTCGGCGAGCCGGCCCCCCACGTGTGCGAGGAGGTCGCCGTGCAGGCGCTGGAGCACGTCGCCGGGCGTGCGGTCACCCCACGTGGCGAGACGTTCGGCGAGCCGGTAGAAGGCGCCGGACTCGTCGCGGGCCTCGACAACGCCGTCGGTGTACAGCAGCAGCAGGTCGTCCTCCTCGAAGGGGAACGTGTCGAGGACGTACTGGCCGTCGTTGAACTCGCCGAGCCCGAGCGGTGGCGCCGACTCGCTGCGGTTGAGCGGCTCCACGATGCCGCCATGGAGCATCAGCGGCGGGGGGTGTCCGCAGTTGACCACGTGGACGCAGCCGCCGTGGTCGGGGAAGTCGAGGAGCACCGCCGTGATGAAGCGCTCCTCGCCGTCGTCTGCGCCGCTGTGCGGATCCCAGCTGACGCTGCCGTCCAGGTGTGCCGCGAGGGCGGGCAGGGACGCCTGGCGGTAGGCGAATCCGTAGAAGGACCCGAGCAGCATCGCGGCGTCCCCGACGGCCGCCAGCCCCTTGCCCCGGACGTCGCCGATGAGCAGCCGGGTACTGGTGCTGGTACGTGTCGCGGCGTACAGGTCACCGCCGATCTGTGCCTCGGCTTCGGCGGCGAGGTAGACCGAGGCGACCGTCAGTGGCCCGATGCGGTCCGGCAGCGGCCGCAGCAGGACCTTCTGCGCGGCCTCGGACACGGACCGCACCTGGCTCAGCACGCGCCTGTGCCGGTCGCGTACGGCCGTGAAGACGACCACCACGATCGCGCCGACGGCCAGCGCGGCGATCCCCGCGCTCCGGCTCTCGTCCCCCAGCGTGTGCTGGAGCGAGGCCACCGTGACACGGGCGCCCACGGCCAGGACACTGACCAGCGCGGTGAGCCGGGGGCCGGCGAACGCGGCGCTGACGGCGGGCGCCGCCATCAGCAGCGGTCCGAGCTCCACGTACGGCGGAGTCAGCGCGTCCGCGAGGGAGATCGCCGCGATCAGCGCGAACGGCAAGGCCACGAGGGCACGCTGCCCCCGCGCCTCCTCGAAGATGCCGCCGGCTCCCACGTCCGTCATATGGCCCTCACTGTGTGGCATACGGCGCCGCGCAAGGCTGGTGCCGCCGGGCCAAGGGTCCGGCCGCCGTTCGAATCCATAAAAGGCCTATATCAGACCGTACAGTGACAAAAGCTACCTGCCAGGTGGTGGGCCGGATGGTGGGTGGAGGGAAAGGTGGACTGGGACGCTGTCGTCGACGAGCTGTACGGCCTTCCGCCGGGCGACTTCACCGCCGCCCGCGACGAGCGGGCCAAGGCCGCCCGCGCGGCAGGCGATCCCGAGCTGGCCTCCCGAATCCGTCATCTGCGCCGCCCCACCCTGGCCGCGTGGGCCGGCAACCTGCTGGTGCGCGAGCGGCCGGACGAGGTCGAACGGCTGCTGGAGCTGGGTGCGGCGCTGAGGCAGGCCCACCAGGATCTGGACGGCGGGCAGCTCCGGGAGCTTTCGGCGCGACAGCACCGGCTCACCTCCGCCTTGGCCCGGCAGGCCGGCCGGCTGGCGGCCCAGGCCGGGCAGCGTATCGGCGACGACACCCGGCAGGAGGTCCAGGACACCCTGCACGCGGTACTGGCCGATCCCGAGGCGGCCGAGCAATGGGCGGAAGGGCGCCTGACGAAGCCGCTGAGCGCCCCGGTCGGCTTCCCCGCCTTTTTCTCAGCCACCGAGGAAGCTCCGGCCACCCGCCGCACCCGGCCCGCCGGCGAGGTGGCCGACCTGGACGCCGCGCGCGTCCGGCGCCGCGAGCAGCAAGAGCAACTTGAGCGAGCCCGGCAACTGGCCGCGGACGCCGAGCGGGAGCTCCACGACCGTGAGAACGAGCTGGCCGACGCCAAGGAGGAGCAGAGCCGGGCGGAGGAAGAGCAGCAGCGGGCCGAGCAGCGCGTCACCGAGCTGTCCCGGCAACTCGAACACGCCGAACGTGAGCAGCAGGTGGCCGGGGAAGCCGCCCACAAGGCCCGCGACCGCACACGGGACCTCGACGGGACGATGCGTGAGGCCCGGCGCCGGGCCAAGGGCGCCGCAGCCCGTGCCCGGAAGCTCGCCGAACAGGCACAGCAGCACAAGGGCTGAGAGAAAGGTGCTCAAGAAGCCTCCCACTTGGCCGCGAGCCGACATGGGCAGGATCATGTCGCCATGGCTGATCACCTCCATCCCGCGCCGCCGGCGGTAGTGCGGCTCACGCACTACACAGAGGCCGAGAAGAAGGAGATCCTCGGCGACGGCACCGATCCCTTCGGCGTCGCGTACGCAGGACTCACCTGGCTGCCGAAGGAACACCACTTCGGCGTCAGGCTGGAAGGCCGCCTCGTGGCGCATGCCGGGCTGCTCCGGCTGCCCATGTCCATCGGCGGTGACAGCACCGAAGTAGTAGGCGTCGGCGGAGTGGCCGTCGCACCGGATGTGCGGGGGCGCGGATTGGCGCGCCAAGTCGTCACGGCGGCCCTGGAGCACGCACGGACGATGGGACCGCGGCACGGACTTCTCTTCTGCCGCCGGCCCCTCGTCCCCCTCTACGAACGGCTCGGCTGGCGAGCGCTGGACCAGGACGTGCATGTCGAGCAACCCGGCGGGCCCGTGCTGATGCCGCTGCGGACCATGGTCACGCCCCTGCACGACCGGGCAGGCTGGCCGGCCGGAGCCGTACGCCTGCTGTCGTTCCCCATGTGACAGGGCGCCGCTGTCACTGCCGTGCGTCATGCTCTGCCCGTGAACGAGAACGCCTTCTGGCAGCTCATCGACGACTGCACACCGTCCGCGCCGGACCCGGACGCGGAACAACTGGCCGCGGCGCTGACGGACCGTCTCTCCGCGGAGACACAGGCGACGGTCGTCGGGTTCGCCGAGCAGCTGTCATGGGCCCTCTACCGGCTGGACCGCGAGGAGTACGGGCACGACCTGTCGGGGGACAGCTTCCTCTACACCCGCGCAGCCGTCGTGGCCGCCGGCCGGGACACGTACGCGGCGGTACTCCGCGACCCGCGCCTGTTCGCCCCCTACGCCGAAGACCTCGTCTGGGCGGAGCACCTGCTCCACGTGCCGGACGAGGCTTACCGGCGGGTCACCGGCGAGGAGTGGGATCGCGGTACCCGCTACTCCTACGAGTCCTACTCGAACTCCGCCGGGTGGGCCGACGCGTAGAGATCGAGGGGGACGCTCCCGCACCCTGCGGCATGGCACCCGTGACGACGTCTCGCGCGCGCGGCGGTCACGTGGGCCGGGCGCGCGGCGGACCGTGCCGTGCGGCCCGTGGCCGGTGGGTCCAAGCTGGGAGGGAGAGCTGCGAGGGAGAGGCCATGCGGGTGGGAGTGCTGACCGGAGGCGGCGACTGCCCCGGACTGAATGCGGTGATCCGCAGCGTCGTACGCAAGGGCGCGCAGGAGTACGCCTGGGAGTTCGTCGGGATCGCGGACGGCTGGGGCGGCGCCGTCAAGGACGTCACCCGTCCCCTGGACGTCGCGGCCGTGCGCGGGATCCTGCCGCTCGGCGGCACGATCCTCGGCTCCTCCCGCACCAACCCGCTCCGGCTCGACAGGGGCATCGACCGCATCCGCGAGACCCTCCGTGCGCACGAGATCGACGCTCTCGTCGTCATCGGCGGCGAGGACACGCTCAGCGTCGCGAGCGCGCTGTCCGACGCCGGGGTCGACCTGGTCGGCGTGCCCAAGACCATCGACAACGACGTGGGCGGCACCGACTACACCTTCGGCTTCGACACCGCGGTCGGCATCGCGACCGAAGCCATCGACCGCCTGCACACCACCGCGGAGTCGCACAAGCGCACGCTGGTCGTCGAGGTGATGGGGCGCCACTCGGGCTGGATCGCCCTGCACGCGGGCGTCGCCGGCGGCGCGAACGCCATCCTCATCCCGGAGGTGGAGTTCGATCTCGACCGGGTGTGCGCCTGGGTGGAGAGGCGTTTCGAGATCAACTACGCGCCGATCGTCGTCGTGGCGGAGGGGGCCGTCCCACGGGCCGGGCAGATGGTGGTCAAGGACGAGTCGCGCGACGAGTTCGGGCACGTGCGCCTGTCCGGGATCGGCGACTGGCTGGCCCGGGAGCTGGAGAGCCGTACCGAGAAGGAGGCGCGTACGACGGTGCTCGGCCACGTCCAGCGGGGCGGCACGCCGTCCGCCTACGACCGGTGGCTCGCCACCCGCTTCGGTCTGCACGCCGTGGAGGCCCTCAGGGACGGCGCCTTCGGCACGATGGTGGCCCTGCGCGGCACGGACGTCGTACGCGTCCCGCTCGCGGACGTGACGGGCACGAACAAGCTGGTCCCCATGGAGCTGTACGAGGAGTTCGACGTCTTCTTCGGCACCTGAGGTGCGGTCTGACGTGTGGTCACCCGTGAGGCACGACGACCACTGGACAGTGGGAGTGGTGCAGGACGGCGTGGGCCACGGGACCCAGCCGCTGCTCGGCCGCCCGCGGGCTCGCGTGCCGGCCGACGACGAGCAGACCGGCCCGCCGCGAGGCGTGCACCAGCGCGTAGGCCGGGTGGAGCAGGACGACGTCGGGCAGCACGGAGACGTCCGGATACCTCTCGCGCGGCTCCCGGAGCACGTCGGACAACCGCTGGACCTCCTCGTCCTCCCACGTCGCCCGGTCCTCCTCGGGCACCGCGAGCGCGGTCCAGAGCGGGGCGCCGGCGAGGGACCACGCGTGCACGGCCCGCAACCGGGCCTCACGGAGTCGAGCGGCACCGAAGGCGAAGCCCAGAGGGGACCCGGCCGCCGTGCGCACGTCGTCGACGCCCACGGCCACCTCGGCATCGTGCAGGGCGGCGGCGGGAGGCCGGGGCACGACCGCCACGGGACAGGGCGCGCAACTCGCCACCGCCAGCGCCGTCGAGCCCACCGCGAGGCCGTCGAATCCGCCGTCCCCCCGAGCCCCGACGACGAGGAGCTCGGCCGTCCGGGCAGCGGAGAGCAAGGCGGCCGGGGCGGAGCCGGCCACCTGCACGCCGCTCATCGCCACACCCGGACTCCCCGCGGCGAGACCCGCCTCGGCGCGCCCCAGCACCTCCTCGCCGGACCGCTGCCAGGAGAGGGCGACCGGTGGATCGGCGATGTCATCGGCGGGGGCGGGCACGGCGTGCACCAGACGAAGCTCCAGATCGCGGCGGGCCGCCTCCTCGGCCGCCCACTCGGCCGCGACGAGGCTCTCCCGGGACGCGTCGATCCCGGCCATGAGGAAACGGGTCATCCGGTCCTCCTTGCGGGCCGAAGCACCATTGTGGACGGGCCGTGACGGCGCCACCAGCCGGACCGGCCGGGCTCCCGGTGCCCTCCCCCGCAGGGGCCGATAATGTGGCTGGCAAGTGGGTGAGACGGCTTTCGGTGGTGCGCGGGGGTTTGGAGGGTCGCCGGTGGGTGGTTCCGGGGAGTCAGGGGAGGCCCGTGTGCGGCTGCCGCAGTTGCGGTTGGACGAGTTGCTGGGGGAGCTGCAGGCGCGTCTGGACGCGGCGCGGGGTACCCGGGACCGGGTGCACAGCCTGCTGGAGGCGGTGCTCGCGGTCGGTCGGGAGCTTGACCTGGAGCAGGTGCTGTACAGGATCGTGGACGCCGCGGCGACGCTGGTGGACGCCGAGTACGCGGCGCTGGGCGTGATCGGTCCCGACGGCAGCCGGTTGTCGGCGTTCCACACGGTCGGTGTGGGCGAGGAGCAGATCGGGCGGATCGGCGCGTACCCCGAAGGGCACGGGATCCTGGGCGAGCTGATCCGGCATCCGGAACCGCTGCGGCTGGCGAAGCTGTCGGAGCATCCGGCGTCGTACGGCTTCCCGGAGCACCATCCGCCGATGAACACGTTCCTCGGCGTTCCGATCCGGGTGCGGGACCAGGTCTTCGGCAATCTGTACCTGACCGAGAAGCGCGGCGGGCTGGAGTTCGACGAGGACGACGAGTCGGTGCTGGCCACGCTGGCCGTGGCGGCGGGCGTGGCGATCGACAACGCGCGGCTGTACGAGGAGTCGCGGCTGCGGGAGCGCTGGCTGCGGGCGATGGCGGAGATCACCCAGAGCCTGATGTCGGGTGCCGACCAGGCGGAGGTCCTCGGGCTGATCGCCGAGCGCGCGCGGGAGATCACGGGGGCGGCGCTGGCGGCGATGTCGACGCCGGTGAAGGGGACCGGCACGCTGAGTGTGGAGCTGGCGATCGGCCAGGAGGCGGAGGCGCACCGGGGGCTGGTGCTGCCGGTGGAGGGCACGCTGACCGGGGAGGCGTTCGCCGGCGGGGTGCCGGTGAGCAGCCCGGACATCGCGCGGGACCCGCGGGTGACGGCGGGTCCGCCGCGGTTTTCCGGCCTGGGTCCCGCCGTGGCGGTGCCGGTCGGCGATCCGGGCGATCATGTGCGCGGCGTGGTCCTGCTCGTGCGGGAGGCCGGCGGGACCGACTTCTCCGGCAAGGAGCTGGAGCTGCTGAAGGGATTCGCGGCGCAGGCCGCCGTGGCGATGGAACTCGCGGGACGGCGGCGGGACGCGGAGCAGATCACGCTCCTTGAGGACCGCGACCGGATCGCCAGGGACCTGCACGACCTGGCGATCCAGCGGCTGTTCGCGACGGGCATGACGTTGCAGAGCGCGGGCCGGTTCATCGACCATACGGGCGCCAAGGAGCGGGTGCTGCGGGCGGTGGACGACCTGGACGAGACCATCAAGATCATCAGGTCGACGATCTTCGGTCTGCGGGCGCACGACGACGAGGCGGGCGCCGGACTGCGGACGCGCGCGGTGCAGGTGGTCGGCGAGGCCGCGCCCGTGCTGGGGTTCGCGCCCGGGGTCCGGATGGAGGGGCTGCTTGACACCCATGTGTCCCGGGAGACCGCGGACGAGGTGGTGGCGGTCCTGTCGGAGGCGCTGACGAACGTCGCCCGGCACGCGCACGCCGACCGTGTGGACGTGGCGCTCGAGACCGACGGCCGCAGCGTGCGGCTGACGGTCACCGACAACGGCGTGGGGATTCCCGCCGACGGGCGCCGCAGCGGACTGGCCAACATGGCCGAACGGGCCCGCAGGCTGGGCGGCGGCCTGGAGTGGACCACACCCGAGGGCGGAGGCACCAGGCTGCTCTGGCACGCACCGGTGGGCACGACGGAGGCCCCGCGGCCTTCAGCGGGGGAGTGAGGGGGTTTCACCGGGGCGGTGGCCGGGGTTTGGCCGGGGGAGTGACGGGGGTTTCACCGGGTCGGTGACCGGGCTCCACCGGGGTGGTGGCTGGGGGTTTTACGGCGGGAGTGGCGGGGGTTTTACGGGGGCGGTGGCTGGGGCTTCATGGCGGGAGTGGCCGGGGTTGGGCCGGGGGAGTGACGGGGGTTTCACCGGGGCGGTGACCGGGCTCCACCGGGGTGGTGGCTGGGGTTTTACGGCGGGAGTGGCCGGGGTTTGACCGGGGGCAGTGACCGGGCTCCACCGGTGCAGTGGCCCGGACTTCAGCGGAGCAGTGACCCGGGCAGGGCTGCGCGGGTCTTATCAGCCGTGGTGTTCGTGCTCCGGGTGCACCACGACCACCGGGCAGGACGCGTGCTGGGCGCAGCGCTGGCTGACCGAGCCCAGCATCGCGCGGGCGAAGCCGCCGCGGCCCCGGCTGCCCACGACGAGGACGTCCGCCCCCGCCGAGGCGCGGATCAGTACCTCCGACGGATCGCCCTCGACCAGGTACTCCACCAGGTGCGCCGGGCGGTCGTCCGCGAAGACGGCGTGCAGTCCCTCCGCGAAGCGCTCCCGGGCCTGCTCCAGGTCGAACTCGGGATCGATCGCGGGTCCGGTCCAGCCGACGACCGACGGCGTGTCCCAGGCGTGGATCGCCTCCACGACGCCGCCGACGAGTTGGGCGTACTCCGCCGCCCAGCGCAGCGCCGCGCAGGAGGACGGCGAACCGTCCACGCCCACGACCACCCGGCGTCGCGGTTCGGAGGGTTGCATGGCCACCTCACTGAGCAGTCGTTGTCCCTACGTCCACGCTGCCCGGCCCGACACGACCGTGCCAGCCAGGGACCGCCCCGCCCGGCGGCCGGGTACGCGCGAGGCCACCCCGGTGGGGCTCGGTCAGGGGGCCGGTCGGCCCTGGTGCGGGACCAGCGGCCCATGGCCACCGCGCCGGGTGGCGGCGATTCTCGGAAGCGGATCAACTGATCACCGAAGTGCCCGTCGAGACAGCGTCGCAGGAGGTGGGAGACCATGCCCCGCACCGTAACCGTCGGTCTCGACGGTTCTCCCGAGAGCAGGGCCGCCGCCGAATGGGCGGCGCGGGAGGCGGAGCTGCTCGGGCTGCCGGTGCGGCTCGTCCATGTGGGGGAGCCGGTGCCCGAGCCCCTGGCGCAGGCACCGCTGCTCGGTGCGGAGACGTACCGGCACCGGACCGAGCGGGTGCCCCGCGAGGCCGCCGAGGGGCTGCGGTTGCGCCATCCGGGTGTCGAGGTGCGCGCCGAGCACCTGCCCGGCCGTCCCGCCGAGATCCTCACCGACGAGGCGGCCGACGCCGAACTGCTCGTGCTGGGCTCGCGCGCCCTCGGCGGGCTCGGCGGCTTCCTTGCCGGCTCGGTCGGGCTGTCCGTCGTGGCGCGCGCCGAGCGGCCCGTCGTCCTGGTGCGGGCCGGGGAACAGGCCGCCGACCAGCACGAGAGGGACCCCGCGGGCATTCCCTCCGCCGCGGCCGCCTTCCGGCCCGTCGTCCTGGGCCTGGACACCGCGCACCCGGACGAGGACCTGATCCGGTTCGCCTTCGAGGCGGCCGCGCGCCGGGGCACCTCGCTGCGCGTCGTGCACGGCTGGTACCCGCCGCTGTACTACGGCTACGGCGTGCCCGCCGACGCCGAACTGCTCACCTCGCCCACGGTGGCCGAGGCCGCCCGACTGACCGAGGCGCTGTGCCCCTGGCGGCGGAAGTACCCGGACGTCGAGGTCGCCGAGGTCTCCCGCCCCGGCAGCGCCGCGGAACTGCTCGTCGACGCCTCCCGCGAGGCATCCCTCGTCGTCGTGGGCCGGCGCGAGCGCCGCAACCCCCTGGGCGCCCGCATTGGCCACGTCACCCACTCCGTCCTGCACCATGCCGCCGCCCCCGTCGCGGTCGTCGCGCACGCCTGACCGGCACCACGAGCACGGCCCACCGAACACCACAGGACCCCACCCGAGGAGTGAGGATCATGAAGGCTGCGGTCGTACGGACCTTCGGCGAACCGCTGGTCGTCGAGGAGCGCCCGGACCCCGAGCCCGGACCCGGCCAGGTCCGCGCCCGCGTCGAGGCCTGCGGGTTGTGCCACACCGACATCCACGCCGCGCACGGCGACTGGCCGGTCAAGCCGAACCCGCCGTTCGTGCCCGGCCACGAGGGTGTCGGCCTCGTGGAGAAGCTCGGCGCGGGCGTCACCCACCTGTCCGTCGGGCAGCGGGTGGCCATGCCGTGGCTCGGCCATGCCTGCGGCCGCTGCGAGCACTGCCTGTCCGGCTGGGAGACGCTCTGCGAGCAGCAGATCAACACCGGATACGGCTGCGACGGCGGGTACGCCGAGAAGATGCTGGCCTGGGCCGACTTCGCGCAACCGGTGCCCGACGGCGTCAGTGCCCTCGACGCGGCCCCGCTGACCTGCGCGGGCGTCACCACGTACAAGGCGCTCAAGGTCGCCGGCGTCCGGCCGGCCCAGCTCGTCGCGGTCTCCGGGGTCGGCGGACTCGGCCACCTGGCCGTGCAGTACGCCAAGATCGCGGGCGCCCGGGTCGCCGCGATCGACGTCACAGACGACAAGCTCGAACTCGCCGCCGAACTCGGCGCGGACATCCTGATCGACGCCCGCACCCAGGACGTCGGCCAGGAGCTCAAACGGTACGGCGGCGCGCACGCGGCCATCGCCCTCGCGGTGAACGAGGCCGCCTTCGAGGCGGTGGCCTCCGGACTGCGGCGCGGCGGCAAGCTGGTCATGGTCGCCCTGCCCGCGCAGGGCACGGTCCGGGTCCCGATCTTCGACACCGTGCTCGGCGGCACCTCCGTGATCGGCTCGATCGTCGGCACCCGGCAGGACCTCGCCGAGGTCTTCCAACTGCACGCGGAGGGCCGCACCCGGGTCATCCGGGAGAGCCGGCCGCTCAGCTCCGTCAACGAGTCCATCGACGAGGTACTGCGCGGTCAGGTCAAGGCCCGCATCGTGTTCGACCTCGGAGAGGGAGGATGAGGACCATGGATCTGCCGCTGGTCGTCGGAGTCGACGGTTCCGAATCCAGCCTGCGGGCCGCGGACTGGGCCGCCGACGAGGCCGCCCTGCGCGCGGTGCCGCTGCGGGTGGTGTACGCCTCCCTCTGGGAGCGCTACGAGGGCGCCGCGCTCGCGCGTGAACTCGGCAAGCCGGACGGCCAGGTGGAGGCCGAGGAGGTCGTCGCGGCCGCCGCCCGGCGCGCCCGCGCCCGCCACCCCGACCTGCCGATCAGCCGGGCCGCGCTGCCCGAGGCGCCCGAGTACGCGCTGGTGCGGGAGGGCAAGAACGCCTCCGCCCTGGTCGTGGGCGCCCGCGGCCGCAGCGCGGTCGTCGACCTGCTGCTCGGTTCGGTCAGCCTGTTCGTGGCCGCGCACGCCGACTGCCCCGTGATCGTGATCCGCGGCAGCCACGACAACCAGGCCCGTTCCCCGGTGCACGGCCGCGTCGTCGTCGGTGTCGGGGACAGTTCCGCGGCCGCGGTGCGCTTCGCCGCCGAGGAGGCCCTGCGCCGCGGTGCCGAACTGGAGGCCGTACGGGCCTGGCGGTGCCCCGCGCACGAGACTCTCGACCATCCGCTGATCGGCGGGGAGCCCGAGCGGGTGTACGAGGAGCGGGCCGCCGACGCCCTGGAGGCCGCGCTGCGCGACCTGCCGCCGGAGGTGAAGGTGCGCCGGCGCACCGTGGAGGGTCCGGCCCGCCGGGTGCTGCTGGCCGCCGCGCCGGGCGCCGACCTGCTCGTGGTGGGAGTCCGGCGCCGGGCGGGACGGTTCGGGCTCCAGCTCGGCCGGGTCGCCCACACCGCCCTGCACCACTCGGCCTGCCCGGTGGCCGTGGTGCCCGAACGGGCCTGAGGTCACAGGTCCGCCGTGTGATCGGGGACGTAGGTCTGCAGATCGCGCGGCGGCCGCTCGTAGCCGGTCGGCGCCGGCCGCTCCGGCAACCGCAGCACCTTGGGTGAGATCTCGTGGTAGGGCACGGTGCCGAGCAGATGGGCGATCATGTTCAGCCGGGCGCGGCGCTTGTCGTCGCTCTCCACGACGTACCACGGTGCCTCGGAGATGTCCGTGTGCACCATCATCTCGTCCTTGGCCCGCGAGTACGCCTCCCAGTGGGTGATGGACTCCAGGTCCATGGGCGACAGCTTCCAGCGTCGCAGCGGGTCCTCCAGCCGGCGCAGGAAGCGCTCCTGCTGCACGGCGTCGCTCACCGAGAACCAGTACTTGCGCAGCAGGACCCCGTCCTCCACCAGCATCCGCTCGAAGATGGGGCACTGGCGCAGGAACCGCTGGTGCTCCTCCTTGGTGCAGAAGCCCATCACGTGTTCGACCCCGGCCCGGTTGTACCAGGACCGGTCGAACAGCACGATCTCCCCGGCGGCCGGCAGTTGCTCGACGTACCGCTGGAAGTACCACTGGGTGCGCTGGCGCTCGGTCGGCGCGGGCAGCGCCACGATCCGGGCGATGCGCGGGTTGAGGTGCTCGGTCACCCGCTTGATGGTGCCGCCCTTGCCGGCCGCGTCCCGCCCCTCGAACACCACGACCAGCCGGGCCCCGGTGACCCGCACCCACTCCTGGAGCCTCACCAACTCCGTCTGAAGGCGCAGCAGTTCGCTCTCGTACGTCTTGCGCGGCAGCGCCGCCCCTTTGTCGGCCCTCACAGCAGGACACCGTACTTCTTTTCCGGCGGGCGTCCGCGCACCCGTGCGTGCGGGGGCGGCGGACTCCGCTCACGCCGACGTCAGTGGCCTCGATGCCCCCTCCGGCCGGGCGAGATGGGTGGTGAACCAGTCCTGGGCCAGGTCCGCCGCCGCCTCCACCGTGTCCGGCTCGGTGAACAGGTCGGTGGCACCGGGCACGGGGACGACCTGGTGGTCGCAGCGCATCCAGTCCGCCGCGAGCCGGTTGAGTCCGAGGAGCCGGGTGTCCCGGGCACCGACGACGAACAGGCAGGGGGCGTGCACCCGGGCCAGCGCCGCGGGCGGGGCCAGGTCGGGGCGGCCGCCGAGGCAGACCACGGCGCGGATGTCGTCCTCCGCCGCCGCCTCCAGCACGGCGCCCGCGCACGTACCCGCCCCGCAGTGGCTCACGGGCAGGCCGGTCTCCCGGCGCAGCCAGTCGGTGGCGGCCCGCAGGCGCCGGGCCAGCAGCACGATGTCGAAGGCGTTGTGCGGGGTGCGGTCCTCGTCCTCGGTGAGCAGGTCGATCAGCAGCGTGCCCAGGCCCGCCCGGCGCAGGGCGGCGGCGACGCGCTGGTGGGCCGGCCGGTGCCGGCCGCTGCCGCAGCCGAGGGCGTAGGCGACCGCCACCGGCGGCGTGGGCGGCAGGGCCAGCCGTGCGGACAGGCGCACCGGACCGGCCGGCACCTCCACCTCCCGGTCCGGAGAAGGGGACTCCGAGGGGGATCCGGGGAGCGGCCCGGTGGCAGTCGTGGTGGCCCGCTGGGCCTCGGCCAGCAGGGTGGCGACCTCCGCGTCGGTGACCTGCCCGAAGTCCGCGTACCAGGCCCCGACCGAACCGAGGTGGCGCAGCGGCTGGAGGCAGACGACCCGGTCGGCCACCGTGCGCAGGTGCGGCAGCGCCGCCTCCGGCCCGACCGGGACCGCGAGGACCACACGCGCGGCGCCGCGGGCCCGCGCCACCCGGCAGGCGGCCTCGGCGGCGGCGCCGGTCGACAGCGAGTCGTCCACGACGAGCGCGGTCCGCCCGGCCACGGGCAGCGGCGGGCGGCTGTCGCGCAAGTGGCTCAGGCGCCGCTCCAGTTCGGCCCGCTCGGCGCGTTCGACGGTCTCCCGCTCGGCGGGATCCAGTCCGCTCTCCGCCAGGACGGCCCGGTCGATGACGCGTACCCCGTGCTCACCGAGGGCACCGAAACCGAGTTCCGGCTGCCAGGGCACGCGCAGTTTGCGCACCACGGCCAGGTCGAGCGGAGCGCCCAGGTGCCGGGCCGCCTCGAAGGCCACCGGAACGCCGCCCCGGGGCACTCCGAGCACCACCACGTCCTCGTCGCGCAGGAATTCCAGGTACCGGGCCAGGCGCCGTCCGGCGTCCGCGCGGTTCTCGTAGCGCATGCGCCGCCACCTCCTTGTACGTGGTCCCGGCGGCGCGGCGGCAGACCGCCTCGACTCCATTCGAACGCTTCCGGGACCCGAACGCCTCCGGGACGTCCGGGCCGGCAGGGGCGGCTCAGCTCGTCTTCTGGTCCCAGCGCGGGCCGACGAGCTCCCACTCCGCGCCCCACAGGTCGTGGCGGCGCCGGTCCAGCCGCCGGCGGACCAGGGCCGTCGATCCGTAGACCAGGCCGCCGAAGGCGAGCGCCACGGAGGTGCCGAACAGGGTGGCCTGCGCGGTCGCCTCCGCCGGGCCGGGCGGCTCGCTGGTCAGATGGCCCCGGCCGTCCTGCCAGACGGTGACCGCCGCACCGGCCGGCAGGTCCGTGCTCACCAGCGTCTGCCCGGTACGGGTGGTGCCGTCGGGGCCCGTCCAGCGGACCTTCGCCGGTGCCTGGTAGCTCGCGTTCTCCGTGGGCGTGGCCGCCGGGGCGGCCGTGAACAGCACGGCCCGGACCGGGTGCCGGTCGGCGCGCTGCCAGGCGAGTTCCTGGCCCGTGGCGCGCGCCGCCACCGTCCCGGCGACCGCCCCGCCGACCACGATCACCACCCACGTCACCAGGATCGCCCACGCCTCGACGATGTCCTCGTGGCGGCGCAGCGGATTGCGGCGCCACCGCCACAGCCTCCGCCGCGTGCGTCCGCGGCCCGTCCTGCCGCTCACCGGTCGTGCCTCCCCTTCTTTCGTTTCTTTCGTTTCTTCCGTTCTCGCCCGTTCGCCAGCCCGTGCATCGGACGTCCTTCCCCGCGCCGGCCCCCACCTTTCGTCCCACCGCGGTGGCTGCTCGTCCGCCGTTCATCCCTGGCCCGCGGCGACCACCCCTTGCCGGGGGACGGGCCCGGCGGCCGGGGTCCCCTCCCCGAACTCCGGCAGTACCTGGAAGACACCGGTCAGGCCGGTGTGGCGCAGGATCCGCCGGAAGGACGAACTGCCGCTGACCAGCCGCAGCCGGCCACCGCGGGCCGTGACACGGTTGCGGACCCGGCACAGCAGGCCCAGCCCGGCACAGTCGATGAAGGGCACCGGCCGCAGGTCGAGCACCAGGTCCGGCCGCGGCTTGTCGGTCAGCGCGTCGAGGCGCGCGACGAGGGACAGTCTCGTGACGAGGTCCACGTCGCCGCTCAGTGTCACGACGGTCGTGGTGCCGACCATGCGTTCCGCGTGGCTCACGGCGGGCCCGGTGGGACGTTCGGACATGTCGTCAGCCAAGCCGGTCCGGAGCGGTGAGGGGAAGGGCCGTTCGGTCCCCTCCGCGGCGGCCGAAGAGCCCGAGGCCGCACCGCCCCGCGGGCACCCGCCCCCGCGGGCGGCCGATGGGGCCGACCGGCCCATGCGGAACCCCGAACCGTCGGAGAAGCTGAAGGCGTGGGCGGTCCCGGTGGCGCGCCGGAGCGCGGGCCCCGCCCGCCGGCCGCGGACCGCCGGGTCCCGGCCGTCCGGCCATGAACGCCGTCCGTCCGCGAAGGTCGTCCGTCCGCGAAGGCCACCCAAGGCCACCCGTCCCCGGAGTGAAGAGGGTGAGGTTCGGCATGAAAGGCTACGTCTTCCACGGCCCCGGGCAGTCCGCCTGGGAGGAGGTCCCCGACCCGGACCTCGAGGAGGCCACCGACGCCGTCGTGCGCGTTGACGCCGTCACCATCTGCGGGACCGACCTGCACATCCTCAACGGCGACGTGCCCGAGGTCCGCCCCGGCACGGTGCTGGGGCACGAGGCCGTCGGCGAGATCGTCGAGGTCGGCGCCGAGGTGCGCAGCGTACGGCCCGGCGACCGGGTCCTCGTCTCCTGCATCACCGCCTGCGGCCGGTGCCGTTTCTGCCGCGAGGCCATGTACGGCCAGTGCCGCGGCGGCGGGGGCTGGATCCTCGGCCACCTGATCGACGGCACCCAGGCGGAGTTCGTCCGGGTGCCCTTCGCCGACCTCTCCGTGCATCCGCTGCCCGCCGCGGTGACCGACACGGACGCCGTGCTGCTGACCGACATCTTCCCGACCGCCTACGAGGTCGGCGTGCTCAACGGGCGGGTACGCCCCGGGGACACCGTCGTCGTGGTCGGCGCCGGACCCGTCGGCCTCGCGGCGATCGCCACCGCCCGGCTGTTCGCGCCCGAGCGCGTCATCGCCGTGGACCTGGCCGCCACCCGTCTGGAGGCCGCCCGCAAGCTCGGTGCCGAGGCCGTGGCCGATGCGCGCGAGGCCCCCGAACAGCTGGTCGACGACCTCACCGGAGGGCTCGGCGCGGACGTGGTCGTCGAGGCGGTGGGTGTACCGGAGACCTTCGAGCTGTGCACGCGCATGGTGCGGCCCGGAGGCCACGTGGCCAACGTCGGAGTGCACGGCAAACCCGCCACCCTGCACCTGGAAGACCTGTGGATCAAGAACGTGACCATCACCACGGGCCTGGTCGACACCCACTCCACGCCCACCCTGCTGCGGATGGCGGCGGCCGGCCGGCTGCCCACCTCCCAACTGGTCACCCACACGTTCCCGCTGGAGCGCATCGAGGAGGCCTACGACGTCTTCGGCCACGCCGCCGAGACGGGGGCGCTGAAGGTCGTGCTCGGTGGCCCGCGGCGCGAGGTCGTCCCGGTGCCCGCGGCCTGACGGGCCGGACGCCGGGCGCGGACCTCGTGCCCGGCCGCCGGGGCCGCCCCGGGACGGGGACACGCGGGAGAGGTGCAGAGGACACGCAGGAGACGCGGCGCGGAACGGCCGCTCGCGCTCCGCCAGGTGGAAAGACGGATGACTGATGTATCGCAACGACGGCTTCCGCGAGCTCGGGCGGCAGGAGTGCCTGCGGCTGCTGGCCAAGGCGCCGGTGGGCCGTATCGTCCATACGCGGCACGCCCTGCCCGCGGTGCTCCCGGTCAACTTCGCCCTGGACGGCGATGGCGCGGTGCTGCTGTGCACCTCGGCCACCTCCGAGCTGGTCCGTGCGATCGACGGTGCGGTGGTCGCCTTCGAGGCCGACGAGGTGGACGCGGTCGCGCACTCGGGCTGGAGCGTCGTCGTCACCGGCCCCGCCTCGGTGGTGACCGACCCCGCCGAGCACCGGCGCCTGCTCCACGGCGGCCCACGCTCCTGGGTGCCCTCGCCGCAGGTGGTCTTCGTCCGCATCGAACCGGAACTGGTCACGGGCCGGGAACTCGTCGGCGGACTCAGCGTGTACGGCCTGGACCACCTCGTCTGATCTTCGTGCCCGCCCCTCTTCGAGTCCGCCGGAGGACACCATGCAGGCTTCCCAGTACACCGTCGGCGACGTGATGACCCCGACCGTCGTCGCGCTGACCGGTGGAGCGATGTTCAAGGAGATCGTGCGGACCATGGAGCAGTGGGGTGTCAGCGCGATGCCCGTGCTGGACGGCCGGGGGCGGGTGCTCGGCGTCGTCTCCGAGGCCGACCTGCTGCGCAAGGAGGAGCTCCGCGACAACGATCCGGACCTGCCCGGAGGGTCGCCTCCCGTGGCCGGCTCGCGTTCGGCCAAGGCCCGGGCCGTGACCGCCGAGGAGCTGATGAACACCCCGGCCGTCACCGTGCACCCCGCCGCCACCCTGGGCCGGGCCGCCCGCCTCATGGCCCGGCACGGCGTCAAGCGCCTGCCGGTCGTCGGCGACGACGGTGTGCTCATCGGCATCGTCAGCCGTTCCGACCTGCTCAAGGTGTTCCTGCGTGGCGACGAGGACATCGCGGCGGAGGTCCGCCGCCAGGTCGTCGCCGCCGGGCTCTTGGCGGACTCGGTGGGCGTGGCGGTGTGCGAGGGGGTGGTCACGCTCACCGGCCGGGTCCCGGACGCCTCCCTGATCCCGCTCGCCATCCGCCTGGCGCGCAGCGTCGAGGGCGTGGTGGACGTGCGCTGCGACCTCACGGGACCGCGCCGCCGTCCCCTCCTGGAACCCGATCTGGTCGACGAGCGGCCGTCGTCGCCCGCCACGGGGACCGGCCCCGAGAGCTGACGGCGCGCGGACCGTTCGCGCCGAGCCGAGGCGAACCGGAAGACGGCGCGGTGGGAGGGCCGAACGGTCCCCGGAAGGACCGAACCGCTCTCGCGCCGTGTCCTACCGGATGCGACGGTGAAGGTGGGATGCGCTGCCGCAGGAGGCGGCAGCCCCGGCGGAAGGCGGTGGGGTCGGTGGAACTGCCCCTGGTCGTGGGTGTCGACGGGTCGGACCCGAGCCTGACGGCGGTGGACTGGGCGGTGAGTGAGGCCGCCCGGTTCGGTCTCCCGCTGCGCCTGGTGTACGCGTCCCTGTGGGAGCGGTACGAGGGCGCGGTGCCGTCCGGGACGGTGGAGCGTCCCTCGGAGCAGGTGATGGCGGAGCACATCGTCGCCTCCGCCGCGGAGCGCGCCCAGCGGCGCGACCCGGAGGTGAAGGTGTCCACCGACATCCTTCCGCAGGACACGGTCGCCGCCCTGCTGGGCGAGGCCGCCAACGCCTCCGTGCTGGTCACCGGCTCTCGCGGGCGGGGTCAGCTGAAGGGGCTGCTCCTGGGTTCGGTCGGTCTGGCCGTGGCGGCCCGGGCGCACTGCCCGGTGGTCGTGGTCCGGGGCGACCAGGCGGGCCTGGCCGGCAGCCACGAGCGGATCCTGCTCGCCGCCGGTGACTCCGACACCGGGCACGAGGCCGCGCGGTTCGCGTTCCGGGAGGCCGAGGTGCGCGACTGCGTCCTCGACGTCGTACGCACCTGGCGGCGCCCCGTGCACGAGGGCATCGGCAGCCCGGAGCTCGCCGAGGAGCCGGCCCGGCGGCAAGAGGAGCGGGCCGCCGCCGTGCTGGAGGAGCTGCTGCGCGAACCGGGGGCCGAGTACCCGACGGTGCGGGTGCGCCCCGCCACGGTCGAGGGCCCGGCGCACCGGGTGCTCGTGGACCGCTCGGCCGCCGCCGACCTGGTGATCGTCGGGGTCCGGCGCAGGGAGGGCCACTTCGGTCTCCAGCTGGGCCGGACGGCCCACACCCTCCTGCACCACGCGCACTGCCCGGTCGCCGTCGTACCGCAGCGGGTGTGACCGCGCCGTGCCGGAGACGACGGCTCGGACCTGGGCCTACGACGGCTACGACGCCGCGCAGGAGCGCCTGAGGGAGGCCCTGTGCGCCCTGGGCAACGGCCGCTTCGCCACACGCGGAGCCCTGCCGGAGTGCGCCGCGGACGAGGTGCACTACCCGGGCACCTACCTGGCCGGGTGCTACAACCGGATCGTCTCCCACGTCGCCGGCCGCCAGGTCGAGAACGAGGACCTGGTCAACCTGCCCGACTGGCTGCCGCTGCGCTTCCGCCTCGCGGGCGGCGCCTGGCTCACCCCGGACACGGCGCCGGTCCTCGAGCACCACCAGGTCCTGCACCTGGACCCGGGCGTGCTGGAGCGCCGCACCCGGTACGGGCTCGGCGACGGGCGGACGCTGACCGTGCGCCAGCAGCGGATCGTGCACATGGCCGACCCGTATCTGGCGGCCCTGCGCACCGAGTTCACCGCCGGGGGCGGCCCGGCTGATCTGGAGGTCGAGGCGGCGATCGACGGCGGTGTGACGAACGCCGGGGTGCGCCGCTACCAGGACCTGGACGGCCGCCACCTCACCCAGGTGCACACCGGCACCGCGGCCCCGGACACGGTGTGGCTGCGCTGCCGGACCCGAACCTCCGACATCCGGATCGGCCTGGCCGCCCGGCTGACCGCCGACCGGGCGGCCGGACCGGTCGGCACCCGGCACGAGCACCCGCGCGCGATCCAGCGGGTACGCCTGAGCCTGGTACCCGGCCGTACCGCCGCCCTGGACAAGACCGTCGCCCTGCACACGTCCCGCGACCTGGCGATCAGCGATCCGCTGGACGCGGCGATCGACCGGGTGGGCGCGGCGCCCGGCTTCGCCGGGCTGCTGGAGAGCCACCGGACGGCCTGGGGGCGGCTGTGGCGCCGGGCCGCCATCGACGTCCCCGGGGAGCCGGGGCGCATCCTGCGCCTGCACCTCTTCCACGTGCTCCAGACCCTCTCCCCGCACACCGCCGACCTGGACGTCGGCGTACCGGCCCGCGGCCTGCACGGCGAGGCCTACCGCGGCCACGTCTTCTGGGACGAGCTGTTCGTCCTGCCGTACCTGAACCTGCACTTCCCCGAGGTCTCCCGCGCCCTGCTGCACTACCGGCACCGGCGCCTGGAGCGGGCCTGCTCGGCGGCGCGCGCGATCGGCCGGCGCGGCGCGATGTTCCCATGGCAGAGCGGCAGCGACGGCCGGGAGGAGAGCCAGCGGCTGCACCTCAACCCCCGCTCGGGCCGCTGGCTGCCGGACCACTCCCACCTCCAGCGCCATGTCGGCTCGGCGGTGGCCTACAACGTGTGGCGGTACTGCGAGGCGAGCGGCGACGCGGAGTTCCTGCACACCAAGGGTGCCGAGACACTGTTCCAGATCGCCCGCTTCTGGGCCGACTCGGCCACCTGGGACGAGCGTCTGGGACGCCACCGCATCCTCGGCGTCATGGGCCCCGACGAGTACCACGACGCCTACCCGGACGCCGAGCGGCCCGGCCTCGACGACAACGCCTACACCAACGTCACGGCCGCCTGGGTGCTCGACCGCGCGCTGGAGGCGCTGCGCGTCCTGCCCGAGCCGCGCCGCCGTGAACTCGTCGAGCGCACCGGCGTGGACGGCGCCGAGCTGGACCAGTGGGAGCACGTCTCCCGCACGCTGCACGTGCCCTTCCACGACGGCGTCATCAGCCAGTTCGAGGGGTACGGCGGCCTGGCCGAGTTCGACTGGGCCGGATACCGCGAACGCTACGGCGACATCCGCCGCCTGGACCGGATCCTGGAGGCCGAGGGCGACAGCGTCAACCGCTACAAGGCGTCCAAGCAGGCCGACGTGCTCATGCTCGGCTACCTCTTCTCCCCGGCCGAGCTGCGCGCGCTCCTCGGCCGCCTGGGACATCGTTTCGACGAGGACCTGTGGCGGCGCACCGTCGACTACTACCTGGCCCGTACCTGCCACGGCTCCACCCTCAGCGGCCTGGTGCACGGCTGGGTCCTGGCCCGCGCCCGCCGCGCCGACGCGTGGGCCTTCGTCCAGGAGGCGCTGCGCAGCGACATCGCCGACGTCCAGGGCGGCACCACCGGCGAGGGCATCCACCTCGGCGCCATGGGCGGCACCCTCGACCTCGTACAGCGCGGACTGACCGGTCTGGAGACCCGTGAGGGCGCGCTGTGGCTCGATCCCGCCCCGCTGCCGGAGCTGTCCTCCTACGGCGTCTCGATCCGCTACCGGGGGCACTGGGGCGTGCGGCTGCGGCTGGAGCACGGCCGGATCCGGATCGCCGTGCCCGAGTCCGGCGGCTCGCCGATCGACGTGCGCCTGACCGACCGCGCCGTCGGCGTCCAGCCGGGCGAGACGTGCGCCCTGGTGCTGCCCGACTGAACCACGTTTCCGGACCTCTCCCGCACCCGCCGCCGAAGAGGCGCAGAAATACCCCGGGGGGTACTCGTGTTAGTGTCTGACGAGATACCCCTGGGGGTAATTCTTCGCTAGGAAGGGAGCATCCTGTGTTCTTCGTGGAGACGATCGAGCTGGCAGGACTCGGCAACCGCAGCTACCTGGCCGGAGGCGAGCGCACCGCCGTGGCGGTCGACCCGCCCAGGGACGTCGACCGGGTGCTGGCGGCGGCCGCCCGGCACGGGGTGCGCATCGCGTACGTCGTCGAGACGCACGTCCACAACGACTACGTCTCCGGCGGTCTGGAACTCGCCCGGCTGACCGGAGCCGACTACCTCGTCCCGGAAGGCGCCGACGTCCGCTTGGCGCGCACCCCCGTCCGCGACGGCGACACCGTGACCGTCGACGACGGCGCCCGGCTGACCCTGCACGCCATGGCCACCCCGGGACACACCCCGCACCACACCTCCTACGTCCTCCGGGAGGCCGGCACCGCCCGCGCCGCATTCACCGGCGGCTCACTGCTGATCGGCACCGTCGGCCGCCCCGACCTGGTCGAACCGCGGCTGACCGAGGGCCTGGCCCGCGCCCAGCATGCCTCCGCCCACCGGCTCGCCGCCGCACTGCCCGACGCCACCGCGGTACTGCCCACCCACGGCTTCGGCAGCTTCTGCTCCTCCGGTCAGGCGGAGGGCGACAGCACGACCATCGGCCGGGAGCGCGTGGTCAACGACGCGCTCACCCGGGACGTCGACACCTTCGTCGCCGACCTGCTCGCGAGCCTGGACGACATCCCCGCGTACTACACCCACATGGGACCGGCCAACGCCGCCGGACCCGCGCCGGTCGACCTCACCCCGCCCGCCGTCGCCGACCCCGAGGAGATAGCCGCCCGGCTGGCCGCGGGGGAGTGGGTCGTCGACCTGCGCAACCGGGTGGCCTTCGCCGAAGGGCACGTCGCGGGATCGTTCAACTTCGAGGCCGAGGGCAAGCTCGCCACCTACCTCGCCTGGCTGGTGCCCTGGGGCAAGCCGGTGACGCTGCTCGCCGAGACGCCCGCGCAACTGGCCGACGCGCAGCGCGAGCTGGCCAGGGTCGGCATCGACCGCCCGGCCGCCGCGGCCACCGGCGGGCCGTCCGCTTGGCTCCGCCCCGGCGAGGAGCCCGCCTCCTTCCCGCGGGCCACCTTCGCGGACCTCGCCGAGCGGCACCCGGGGGAGGGCGTCGTCGTACTGGACGTGCGACGCGACTCCGAACGCGCCGGGGGCTTCGTAGAGGGCTCGGTGCACATCCCCGTCCACCAGCTGCACCGGCGGACCGGAGAGGTCCCCGACGGCCAGGTGTGGGTGCACTGCGCGGGCGGCATGCGGGCCGCCGTGGCCGCCTCCCTGCTCGACGCGGTGGGCCGTGACGTGGTCGCGGTGGACGACGGGTTCGAGTCCGCGGAGAAGGCCGGACTCACCGTACGGACCGAACGGGAGGAGCAGTGCCGATGAGCCCGGTCCGCCGCGGTCCCGCCCGGATCACCGCCCCGGAGGCCGCCGCACGCACGGGCCACGCCCCGGCGGGCGGCGCGCCCGGCGGCGGATCCGGCGGCGCCGTGCTCCTGGACGTGAGGGAAGCGCGGGAATGGCGCGCGGGACACGCTCCCGGCGCGCTGCACCTCCCCCTGAGCGCGCTCGCCTCGGGCGCCGGCGTGCCACCCGAGGCGCGCGGGCGGCTCCTGGTCGTCGTCTGCCGCTCCGGCAACCGCTCCCGGCAGGCCGCCGAGCTGCTGTCCGCCCGAGGCGCCGACGCCGTCGACGTGATCGGCGGGATGCGGGACTGGGTACGGGCCGGACTGCCCGTGGTGGACCAGCGGGGCGAGGACGGCACGATCGCGTGAGTGCTCTGCTCCTCGCCCTGGCCGCCGGGGCCGTCATCGGCCTGGCGCTGGGCACGCTCGGGGGCGGCGGTAGCGTCCTGGCCGTCCCCGCCCTGATCTACCTGCTCGGCTTCACCCCGGTCGCGGCCACCACCGCGAGCCTGGTCATCGTCGCCGTCACCTCGGCCACCGCGCTCGTCGCACACGCCCGGGACGGCCATGTGCACTGGCGTACCGGTCTGCTGTTCGCCGCCGCGGGCGTCGGCCCGGCCCTGCTCGGCGGCGCGGTCGCCGGACGGCTGCCGGACGCCGTGCTCACCGCCGCCTTCGCGCTGATCGCGGCGGTCGCCGCGGCCCGGATGCTGCGCCCGCGCCCGGCGCCCGGGGCGGACCGCCCGGTCCGGCCCGGCCGGGCGGCGGCCGCCGGCGCCGGACTCGGCGCGATCACCGGCGTCCTCGGCGTCGGCGGCGGCTTCCTCGCCGTACCCGCCCTGGTGGGCGTGCTGTCCCTGCGCATGCGCGCGGCGGTGGGCACCAGCCTGCTGGTCATCACCGTCAACTCGCTGGCCGCGCTGGCGATGCGGGCCGGGACGGTCGACGGGCTGGACTGGGCGGTGATCGCGCCGTTCGCCGGTGCCGCGGTCCTCGCCGCGTGGGACGGCAAGCGGCTGGCCGCGAAGGTGTCCGGGCCGGCGTTGCAGCGGATCTTCGCCGTGGTGCTGCTGGCGGTGGCGGCGTTCATGCTCGTCGACGCGGTGGCCTGATGAGCGCCGACCGGCCGGCCCCCGTACCGGGCCGCGGGCGGCCCGCCCTCACGCCAGCGACAGGAACAGCTTCTCCATGCGGGCCCGCATCTGCGCGGGGTCCTGGCCGTTCGTCCGCCCTGCCTCGATGTCGGCCACGCACTTCTGCAGGCCGCTGGCGATGATGGCGAAACCGGCGCGGTCCAGAGCACGGGAGGCGGCGGCGAGCTGTGTCACGACCTCCTCGCAGTCCCGCCCCTCCTCGATCATCCGGATCACCCCGGAGATCTGGCCCTGCGCCCGGCGCAACCGGTTCAGCACGGCCTTGAGGTCCGTGCCCTCGAGCTCCAGTTCCACGATCACTCCTTGCAAAATACCCCTGGGGGTACTGTACGTCCGTCCTCGTGACGACGTCGACCACCCCACCGACCGGAAAGGACCCGTTCTGCCGTGACCGTTCCCTCCACCCCCGTCTCCCTCGCCGTCGAGCAGGCGCGCACCAGGCTCGACGAGCTGACCGTCATCGACGTGCGCACGCCCGGCGAGTATGCCTCGGGACACCTCCCCGGCGCTCTCAACATCCCGCTGGACCGTGTCCGGCAGGCGCTGCCCGAGATCCGGCACGCGGCGGGGCGCGGCGAGGTCCTCGTCGTCTGCGCCTCGGGCGCCCGCTCGGCCAAGGCCTGCGTGTACCTGGCCCGGCACGGCGTGGGCGCCGCCACCCTCGCCGGAGGCACCGGGGCCTGGGCGACAGCGGGTCACGAGCTGCACCGGCCGGCGGCCTGCGAGACCTCGGCCGGCTGGAGCATGGAACGCCAAGTGCGCTTCACCGCCGGATCGTTGGTGCTGCTCGGCGTGGTGCTCGGACTGCTCGTCCACCCGGCCTTCCTGATCCTGTCGGCGGGGGTGGCGGGCGGACTGGTCTTCTCCGCGCTCACCGACACCTGCGGCATGGCAGTCCTGCTCGCCAAGCTCCCCCACAACCGGCCGCGCGCGGCCCGGCTCGACGCGACGCTCGAGACGCTGCGGAGCAGGTGAGACCGGCGGGGCGGCCATCCGGCCGCCCCGCCGAGTCCGGCCGCCTCGGCTCCCACCGGGCCGGCGTTTCCGGCGATGCCGCCCTCCTGCGCGCCGGACCGGCCCCCGCAGGCCGTCCCGTGCGGCGCGGACTCATTCCTCGGGGCCCTCCTCGTGTTCCAGCAGGTGCCCCATGCGGTCGCAGAACAGATGGCCGAACAGCGCGCCGCCGTAGACGACGAACCCCGCGCCGACCAGCCAGGACTCCACCACCAGGATGGTGCCGATGGCGCCGTAGCTGACCGCGTTGGTCACGATCAGCGGGGTGAACACCAGGAACGAGAAGGCCCGCAGACCCACCAGACCCACCATGGTGGCGACGGCGCCGGGGAGGAGGAGCCGCCAGCGCACCTGGTGGCCGAGCAGGAAGTGCGGGCCCCACCAGAAGAACAGCACGCCGATGCCCACGCTCAGCAGCATGCGATAGGTCCCGTCGAACACGGTGCGGGTGAGCACCTGCACGTACAGGTACACCATGAGCGCGATCAGCCAGACGGCCTGCCGCCAGATCCGGTGCCACGGCCCGGCGGGCAGCCGCCACACCCGCTCGTAGCCGTTCTGCACGCTCGACGCGAAGGACACGCCGAACACCGCCAGCAGCACCAGACCCCACACGCTGGTGCTGCCGGCCACCTTGCGGGCCGGGCTGAAGACCTCGGAGAGCACGTCGGCGGACCGGCCGGACAGGTCCATGCCGTCCACCAGCCACAACGCGAACCCGCCGTGGTGCAGCGGATCGAGCGCGGCCACCACGATCAGCAACGGGGCGAGGGTGACCAGGGAGAGCGTGGCGAACCCCATCGCCCGGTGCATGAGCTCCAGCCGCTTGCCACGCCGGTAGAGCTCAGCGGCCCACCCCAGGTGTGTCGTCGGGCGGTCGGCGGACTCCCGCTCGCTCAACTCGGCCGCCGTGAGCGCCCGTCTTCGTGACCGGTGCCGCTCGACGCCGGGCGGGACGGAATGGGACGTGACATGGCGACGGCGCCTCCTCTCCGAGTCCCGGGTGACCGGCGCGCGGCCCGCGCATACCCATCATGGCGACCCGCCCGCCCGGCCGCACCCGGGCAGACGGGAATGCGGCGGCAGAGCTGGTGCTGCGACCGGAAAGGTTCACCGGCTCGCGACGCCCGGCACGGTACTCCCCCCAGCCTTCGGCCGGGGGTACCCCCACGCCGCGTTGTCGAGTCGCCCGAGTACATCCAGTACGCGGGTGACGCTCCGCCTTGCGATGCTCCTGCACTGCCTGAAGGGCGTGGGAGATGTCCCCAGCACCGGACGCCGCGAGCTTTCCGGCAAACCAATCCGGTCACAGCACTAGGTCGGACGGTCGCGCTGCACCGCGACCATGGTCACGTCGTCGCCGAGGCCTCTGCCCACGTGCCCCCGCAGGTCGCGCGAAGGCGCCGCGGCGGCGCACGTGCACGGCGGCCAGCTGGGGCCAGGTGGTGCGGGCGCGGTGCCGAACGGTTCGGCGCCGGTGCCTCCAAGGCGGAGGTCGCCAAGTATTTACGGGTGAGCGTGCGTTCGGTTCAGCGGTGGCGCCGGGCCTGGCAGGACGCCGGTACGGACGCTCTTCGGTCGGTGGGGCCGGTGTCCCTGCCCAGGCTGAGCGAGAAGCTGTTTGCGGTACTGGAGCGGGAACTGCGCCCTCCGGCGGGGACTGCGCCAGGTCCAGTACCAGCCCGACCTCATCGACGGATGCCTTACCGGCACCGGACTCACCCTGACGACACCACACCCACAACGTCATTAACGATGTGGCATGACGACACATTCGTTAATGAGTCCCTCAAATGGTGGATCCAGGCTCAAGCGTGACGCCTCCTGGACGATCACCTAATACATGATCTGTTTTGGCGTGTGCGTCGGCTCGGCCGAGAAGTTTCAGCGATTCGCAGTGCCCGGACTGCAGCGCATCTGCGAACCGGACAGCGTCGTGATCGAGCGCTCCTCGGAGACATCGATCTTCGAGGCGTACAACAAGGTGCTCGACGACGCGCGGGGCCGGAAGGACCTGGAAGCACTCGTGCTGCTGCATGAGGACACCGAGATCGTGGATGACGGTTTCGTCAAGAAGATCCGGGCGCGGCTCGATGAGCCTGATGTCGGCGTGATCGGGGTGGTTGGGGGGCGGGGGGTGAGGAGCCTGTCGTGGTGGGACTATTCCCCTGCGGGGCGTGTGGTCGAGACGAGGGGCCTGATCGACTTCCAGGATGGCGGCTGCGATGTCGACATGGTCGATGGCTTGATCATGGTGCTCTCGCCGCGCGCCGTGCAGCAGCTACGCTTTGACGAACAGGCGTTTACCGGGTTTCACGGCTACGACGCTGACATCTGTTTCCAGGCGCGTCGTGCTGGGATGCGCGTCGTTGTCGACGATCTCGAGGTGATTCACCACACCAAGGGCGGCTACGGAGATCGGGCCGCGTTCTTGGCTGCTGACCGCGCGTTTCGCGCGAAGTGGATCGCGGGGGCAGAGCCGGCCGCGGGCACACGGGCCCATCGCGTCGAGGAGTTGGGCGTGTACTACGAGGGGGACCGGCCAGACCTCCGAGCGCTCGTGCCCCAGACAGCGCGTCGAATTCTCGATGTCGGCTGCGGAACTGGTTCCCTCGGCGCCGCGCTCAAGACGGAGTTGGGGGCGTGGGTCGCCGGGGTTGAGCTCTTCCCGCAGGCGGCTGAGATCGCGGCGGGGCGTCTCGACGAGCTGATCGTCGCCGATCTCGATACCGTCTCGGACCTACCTGACAATCTCGATGCCGCCCTCTTCGGCGATGTGCTCGAGCATTTGCGTGACCCGGCCCGGCTGCTGTCAGTCGTTCGCCGCCACCTCGCCCCCCAGGGCGTGATCATCTGCTCAATCCCCAACGTCAAGCATTGGACGGTGCTTGCGCCGCTACTGGTCCAGGACCGCTGGCACTACGAGGATCAGGGGCTGCTCGATCGCACCCACATTCACTTCTTCACGCGGCACGAGTTCGACCAGATGCTCACCGCCACCGGCTTCGAGCCAGTGAGCGTGGCATGCCACGAGGTGCCGCTGCCCGCCAGCCTTGAGTCACTGGTGGACGTCGCCGTCGGCCTCGGGGCGGAGCGGGTTGAGACACACCGTCGCCTCAGCGCCTACCAATACCTCGTGGTCGCGCGCCGTCGCTGAGCGCCGGGGGCCGCTCACCAAAGGGTCTCTTGACGGTCGCCGGAAGGGTGGCCGGTCGCGATGGCGGCGGACTCCTCGCCCGGGGCGGCCGCAAGGATGGCGTCCCACCCGTGCTCGAAGCAGCTGCTCGCCCTCGGCCACGGCCGGCGGTGCTGTCCCCTCGCGCGCTCGCAGCCGCGACGGCGGGAGTACGGCGCCCGCCGCAGTCGGCAGCGCGCCCGCAGTCCCCGCCGGAGGGCGCGCATCAGGTGGGCGGGGTCGGTGAAGGCAGTGTTGGCCTGGCAGCGCCTGCGGAGCAGGGACCAGATGCCCTCGACGGGTTGAGGCGCGGCGCGTACGGAGGCAGGTAGTGGACGGTGACCCAGTCCTGGGCGTCGATGAACGCGCGTAAGCGACGGTCGCGGTGAACGTTGAGACTGTCCAAGACCAGGACGATCGGCTTGCCGAGTTGCTGGTGGGCCGCGATGAGCAGGTTGCGGTAGTCGGTCCACGCGAAGCTGCGTCGCCCACCCGCCTTGTGGTCCGGGTGGACCATGGGCCGGTAGATGAGCCGCGAGCGCTCGCCGGGTTTGTAGCAGGCCAGGGCCGCGATCGAGATCCGGCCCTGGGAGCGTCCCCTCACCGTGATGACCGGGGTGTCGCCACGACGGGACCAGGTGCGGGCGGTCGGCGGCGTCATCGAGAAGCCGGCCTCGTCCTCGAAGACGAGGGAGGCATCGGAGCGCCGCCGCGCTGCTTTCACGTGCGGGAAGGTCTCCTTCACCCACCCGGCCACGGCCACGTCCCCCGCTCGACCGCTCGCCGGGCCGGGACCTGGTGACTCCAGCCGTGACGACGCAGCATCTGGGAGACACCCGAGAGAGTGAACGACTTGTGGAACCGCCGTCCGATCAAGGTCTTGATCCGGGCCGGCGTCCAGGTCTGGTCCGGCCAGCCGTGCGCGACCGGCCCCTTGCCCAGTTCCTGCTCCAGTACCGCAAACAGCTTCTCGCTCAGCCTGGGCAGGGACACCGGCCCCGCTGACCGAAGACCGTCCGTGCCGGCGTCCTGCCAGGCCCGGCGCCACCGCTGAACCGAACGCTCCGTTACGGTGCTCCGCATGACCGGCGAAGCCCCTGCATGTCCCGAGTGCAGTCAGCCCATGCAGTCCGGCGGCTTCGTCCTCACCAAGCGGGAGGACGATGGCCGGCGGACTTGCCGGACACTGTGGCGGTGTACCGATCGGCATGTCTGGTGGGGCTGGATCGACCGGCCGGACGAGCCTTTGGAGGTCTGCCCGGTGCCGGAGCTGTTCGCGGACATCCAACGTTGACATCTACGACCGCGGACGGCGGCGACACCAGCGCCACGACCAACTCGTCGCCCTGCGCTCGCTGTTCACATGGGCCAAGCAGAACGGGCTGATCTTCCGCAACCCCACCAGCCGGATCAAGGTCGGGCAATACGAGTACGCCGTGCTGCAACCGCTCGTCCCCGAGCAGGTCGACCGCTCCGTCGCGGCGGCCACCACCCCGGCGACGCGGCTCATCCTCGCCCTCGCGGCGGTCCACGCCGCCCGGGTCGCCCAGATCGCCAACCTCATGCTCGACGACATCGACCTCGGCAACCGACGGCTGACCATCGCCGGACGCGTCCGCCCACTCGACGACCTCACCCGGAAGCTGCTGCTGGACTGGCTGAAGCACCGGCGAAACCGGTGGCCGAACACCGCGAACCTCCACCTACTGATCAACAACCAGACCGCCACGAAGACCAGCCGCGCCAGCAACCACTGGATCAGTGCCGCGATGCGCGGGCAGGACGCGACACTGGAACGGCTCCGCGTCGACCGCCAACTCGAAGAGGCCCTGACCCACGGGCCCGATCCACTCCACCTCGCCGAGGTGTTCGGACTCGATGAGAAGACCGCGATGCGTTACGCCGACTCGGCCCGTCAGCTGCTTCTGGCCTCGCCCGGTGAGCCCCCCGGCGGAACTGTCAGAGAAGCCGAATAAAGTCCAGTGACGTCCGTATCCAGTAGGAGAGACCGTGGCTCTCGACGCCGTTGAAGCGATCCGCCAGCTTCAAGACCGGAGTTCCGCCAAGCGCCGCTCGGCCGCGAAGCGACTTCGAAAACTGGGCGACTCAGATGCCGGTCCTGCCCTGCTCGAAGCCCTGAAGAATGAGGTGAGGGATCCGCGGACCTGGGAAACCCAGTACCAGATGACGATGGCGCTTGGTACTTGCGGCTCCCCGTCCGACCTTCCCTACCTGCGAGATCTCGTCCTTCAGCGCGACACTCTGCATGCGGTTCACACTGCCGGGGGCGACGCCGTCGTCCGGCTGAGCTACATGGAGCACTCCCACACCGAGGCGATTAGCTGGTGCATGAGTACCGGTAACGAGACTCTTGTGGGCGGAGCGTTGCAGGCCGTGGCCATGCTCCGGCTTGCCCTGGATCAGGAAACCGTGACCGACGTCCTCGACTTCATCGAAGCCAGGTCCCCACAGGATGGGATCTACTTCTGGCCCGCTGTTGCCGCGGCCGGCTGGACGGGGCAGCGAGCGCACGACTTCCTCGCCTCATGCGTCTCCAGCCCCCGATCCGATGTCGCCGAAGCCGCCACTAACTCCCTTGCCGGTAACTACGGCACCTACCGACCCTTGTAAGCGGTCCCGCACCCCGGGTTCGTCGTGAACCCGGGCCCACTCGCCTGAGAATCGGCTGTCAGACCCGTGGGTTCCTACCGAGAACCCATCAGTTTTCGCGAACTCACGGGGCTCTGGGGGGCTGAGGAACATCGGTGTCAGATCGTGCGCTGAGGGTACTGAGATCCTGCTGACCGCCGAGACCCTGGACGCGATCAACCTCATGCCACCCGAGTTCGCCTCCATGCTGCGCGAGGCCGTCCGGCGCGGTGAACTGCAGGACATGCGATAGCCGGTATCCGGCGAGCGAGGACACCCGCTGCGGGACCGCGACCGCCTCGGGCGGCACTCCGCCGGCCCGAGGCGGTCGCGCTCGCCGGGTGTCCGAGCCCGCCCGGGGCGCGGCGAGCGGGGTCAGTCGCCGTCGGCGGCGACGGAGACCCGCTCCCAGTCGGCCCAGGTCCGCAGCCGCTCGGCGTAGACCTGCTTGACCAGGTGGTGGGGCGCGGCGCCGAACAGGACGCGCAGCGGCGGCTGTTCGGCGTCGACGACCTCCAGCAGGGCGGTGGCGGCGGCCTTCGGGTCACCGTACTTCGTCCCGTCGGCCAGCGCGGCCAGCGCGTCGCGGGCCGGCTGGTAGGCGTCGATCGGCGCGGCGTGCGCGGCGGAGGGGCCGCTCCAGTCGGTGCCGAAGCCGCCCGGCTCGACCAGGGTGACCTTGATGCCGAAGCGGGCGACCTCCTGGGCGAGGGACTCCGTCATGCCTTCCAGCGCCCACTTGGAGGCGTGGTAGAGGCCCAGGGACGGGAAGGCGACGACGCCGCCCATGGAGGAGATCTGCACGATGTGCCCGCCGCCCTGGGCGCGCAGCAGGGGCAGCACGGCCTGGGTGACGTTGAGGGCGCCGAAGAAGTTGGTGTCCATCTGCGTGCGGGCCTGCTGCTCGGTGACTTCCTCGACCATGCCGAACAGGCCGTAGCCGGCGTTGTTGACCACGATGTCCAGGCGGCCGAAGTGCTCGTGCGCCGCGGTGACAGCGTCCTGGACGGCCTGGCGGTCGGTGACGTCCAGCTTCAGGGGGGACGGCGTCGCCGTGGGCGTCGACGAGGTCCTCGCGCTGGGCGAAGGATGCCTGGCCGCCGCCCCTGTATGTGCCGCGGAAATCGCGGAAATGGCGACCGGTGGCGCGTCCGGCGGAAGCGCGGTGGTCGGCGGCGGGGCGGTCGCGGCCGGGGCCTAGGCACTGACCGTAGGCAAGAGCATGCCGAAGGGGCCGGTGACCCTGTACGGTCCGTTCCACCGGCTCGCCGGTAGAAGGAGCCAGACGCCCGCGGTCGCTCAGATGATGGTCGAGTCCGGCGAGTTGTGGGGCCGGGCCCCGAAGCAGGGAGGCAGCGCCACCGCTCAGGCGTGGCGTGGTCCGTTTCCGAGGGACGCCAAGCCGGGAAGCGTGGAGTTCTACACCACCGTGAAGCCCAGGGCCTACGACCGCAGTCTGACAGGACAGGCCGCGTGGGAGGCTGAGAGGGAGCCTGACGTCAGGTCCTTCGAAAAGGACGGCGACGAATGGGCCTCCATCCCGATCATCATCACGGAGGCGAGGTAGGTATGGATCTGCGGAAGCTGGAGCCAGCAGGTCTGAAGCGGATCCGCGAACAGGATGTCAGCCCGCGTGACATCAGATGGCTCGTCCAGGTCGACGTCGAGCGTGCGGCACTCGAGGAGCGTTGGGGCGCGCCAGAGATCGCCCACGACGACTTCGCGGAGTGGTTCTGCTTCGCCTTCTCCCCGGCGGAGGGGGAGGCGTTCATCCTGCTGCTGCAGGTGGACCATCCCGTGGCCGGATTCGTCCTCAGCGTGACCAAGGGGCTCTTCTCCCCGGAGGCCGCCGAGCGGATTGTCCAGGCCCTGGACATTCCTGGTGCGCGGATCACTCGCACGAACTCCGAAGCCACCTCGTAGCATCCGACGCGCCCGGCGCGGGCCTCCCCTTCCCGGGGAATGGCCGCACCGGGCACAAGGCCGTTCGCCATCAACCTACGTCGCGCGAAGGTGCACCGCTCAACAAACGCGGGCGCCGTGTTAACCCAGTTCGTCCGAGAGGATCTGCATTATGGCGGTGGGGCCATCCAGATTGTCTCCTGGGCCGTGATGAACCGGGCGTCCAGCATCCAGGGTCCGATCGATCATACGGAGGGCAAGCGCAGGCTTCGTGGCGAAGCCGACCTCCTCGGGAATCCCGGCCAACCGGCAGCGGGCCGCATCCGTGATCCACGAGCGCGGCACATACAGTTCCCGGTCGATCGCCGCGTGCCCGCGTCGGCTGGAATAGGCGAGGTAGACGGCGACCTGGCTGTTCTCGATGCGCCCGGCAGTGCCGGTGTACTGGCGCTGCACGCCGACAGTGGCGGTGCCCTTCTTCAGGTCACCGGTCTCATCAACCACCAATACCGCACCCTCATCATGCAGTTACTCGAAGGCGAAGCCACACAGATCGTCCCGGACCGCATCGGCATCCCACTTCGTCCTCGACAACAGATGCTGCAGGCCGTACGGGCTGTCATCGCCGGCGTGCTCGGCCAGCGTCCAGCAATGCGTGGCAGGTCCGACAAGAGCCCGAGCACGAACTCCCGCGCCAGCCGCCGTGGTTCCACCCGGGTGAACCGTCCCGCGATGCGGCCCATCAGAGCCTCGAACATGTCCTGCCAGCAGGCTGGATCTACGCTGTGACCTGCGGCCACCGCCTGAACTTCTGTCTTCACACACCGATGATCACCGATGATCACCGGTGATCGCATCCGTATCGCATGCCGCCGATCATTGAGCAGAAGATGCCGGAGCATCGGTGCCGTGATCGGGCTGACTCAACCAAGCGACTACAAGGCAACAACGAGCACACAACGAGTGGGTGGCGACACTGCGGCCAGACGCCGCTTGCCCCTAACATCCGGGGCAGGGGGCCCCACGCGCACCCCGGGCAGGGGCTAATCATGTCGTCGACCACTTCACGTCCGGTGTTCCGGCACTTCGTCGGCGCCGTCGCGGTCGGCGTGGCCCTGGCCACAACCTCAGGATGCACGGTTCCCGCCGACGCCGTCGCCGGCATCTCCGTGACCGCCGACGGCCACCTGCTCGGCGTCATGATGGTCTGCGGACATCAGATCGATGGCGCGACCCTCTACGTGGACAGCGACGACGTCAACAAGCAGGTGACGGTCGGCTCATGGACCGCCGACCGCCCCCTCGCGCTGGGGCTCGCCACCTGGACCCTCGATTCACCTGCTGCTGGCTGGACCGCAACCAGATCCCTCGCTCCGCTCACCGCCAAGACCACCTACACGCTCTACGGGTGGACCAAAGACAACTCGTGGTCAGCGAACAGCATCTCCTTCACCCTGGCCGACCGGGACACGCTCACCCCGGGAAAGGTCCGCTACGACAGCGTCTCGAACAACGGCGACGAATCCACAATCACCGTCTCCATAGCGGAGTTCAAAGCCAAGGCCTGCCAGAACATGTAACGCTACGGCGCCTCCGACCAGGTCGAGGCGCTCCCGTTGTCGGGAGGCACGCGCTCAACCCTCGCCGCCGCAAGACACAAGATCACGATCTACAGGCGAGGCGGTAGGAGTCGGTGCCGGTCTCGATGATGGTGCCGTTGAAGGTGAGACGGTCGACGATGGCCGCGCAGAGGCGAGGGTCGGTGAACCAGATGGCTACGCTGGATCCGCAAGCTGGAGGAGGTTGCGATCTGTATGGGTGACGGGCACGGGCCCGGACGGTCTGAGCAGGAGGATGCGCTCGGAGCCGGATGGGAGAGGCACCGGCCCGCGGTTTTCGGTGTGGCCTACCGGCTGCTGGGGAGTGTCGCCGATGCCGAGGACGTGACCCAGGATGTGTGGCTGCGGGCGGCCGGAGCGGATCTGCAGGGCATCGGTGATCTGCGGGCCTGGCTGGTGACGGTGGCCGCGCGGCGGTCGTACGACATTCTCAAGAGTGCGCGCTTCCGCCGGGAGACCTATGTCGGACCGTGGCTGCCAGAGCCGCTGCTGACGGGGCCGGACGCGTCGCAGCCGGTACTCGCCGATGAGTCCGTCAGTTCGGCGATGCTCCTGATCATGGAGGAGCTGTCCCCGCCGGAGCGGGTGGCCTTCGTCCTGCACGACGTCTTCGGTCTTGAGTTCGGCCGGATCGCCGAAGTGCTGGACGTCTCTGTGCCGGGTGCCCGGCAGTTCGCCTCTCGGGCGCGACGGCGGGTGGCCAAGGCGAAGCAGTCCATGCCGCAGGCGTCGAAGGCGGAACGCGAACGCGTCCTCGCGGTTTTCCGCGCCGCCTACGAGGCCGGGGACCTGGCCGGCCTGGTCAGGCTCCTGCACCCGGACGTCGTCTACGTCACCGACGGCGGCGGCAAGGTCTCTGCGGCACGCAAGCTCATACACGGCGGCGAGCGCGTCGCCGAGGTTATGGTGCGTGTGGGGCGCCAGTGGCACCCGGACCGCATCGACTTCGCCGAGGTCGGCGGCGAGCTCGCCCTGGTGTTCTACCGCGAAGGCCGGGTCTACTCCGTCGACACGGTCCAGATCACAGACGGTCTGATCACCGCGTACCGCCGGGTCATCAATCCCGACAAACTCCTGCGCGTCTGAGCTGTCACACCCGGAGGGGCTACCTCGTCTCCCTGATGAGAACGCAAAACGGGCGATGACGATCATGCGGAACGGCAATACATCCACGTGCTGCATCTTCCCGATGACGAGCCGCTATGAGCCCTGCGTGTCGGGCTGCATGCTCGAGTCGCCCCTCCCAGTAAGGACCTGTATGCAAGCCATCACTGTCCGAGACCGTGACGCCGGTCTTGCCGGGATGTCCCTGACGGACATGCCCTACCTCCATGCGGCCGAGAATGACGTCATCGTGCGGGTGCACGCGGCGGGCTTCACCCCTGGCGAGCTGGACTGGCCGGGCACGTGGACCGATCGCGCCGGCCGCGACCGGACGCCGAGCGTGCCCGGGCACGAGCTGTCTGGTGTGGTCGCAGAGTTGGGGTATGGCACCACGGGCCTGAGCGTCGGCCAGCGGGTGTTCGGCCTGGCCGACTGGACCCGCAACGGCTCGCTCGCCGAGTACGCCGCGGTGGAAGCCCGCAACCTCGCGCCGCTGCCGGCGGACATCGACCACACCCTGGCCGCCTCACTGCCGATCTCCGGGCTGACCGCCTGGCAGGGCCTGTTCGACCACGGCCGCCTCACCACCGGCCAGACCGTCCTGATCCACGGCGCCGCGGGCGGCGTCGGCTCGATCGCGGTACAGCTCGCCCGCGAGGCCGGCGCCCGCGTCATCGGCACCGGCCGGTCCGCCGACCGGGACAGGGCACTCGCCCTGGGCGTCGACACCTTCCTGGACCTGCAGACCGAGAAGCTGGAGGACGCCGGCGAGGCCGACGTCGTGTTCGACGTGATCGGCGGCGACATCCTCGACCGCTCGGCCACCCTGGTCCGGGCCGGCGGCACGCTCGTCACCATCGCCATGCCGCCCAAGGTCCAGCCCAAGGACGGGCGGGCGGTCTTCTTCGTCGTCGAACCCGACCGCGCCCGGCTCACCGACCTCGCCCAGCGAGTAAGGGACGGCCGGCTCAAGCCGGCCGTCGGTGCTGTGCGGCCGCTCGCCGAAGCACCCGCTGCGTTCGCCCCCGGCAAGCGCACTCCGGGCAAGACGATCATCCGCGTCACGCAAGACCGAACAGGAGACCGATCGTGATCGGAATGCGGATCGCCGGTGGCTTGCTGACCGTCGCCACGCTGACTGCGGCCACGGCCTGCTCGACCTCCAACCAGCCTGCCCACGCCAAGGGGCCGACCGAGGCCGTGGCATCGACGCGCCCCTCCGAAACCCTCAAGCCGCTACTCCAGCAGGCCCTTCCGAATGTGAAGGGCAAGACGTTCACCTCGGCGGTCGTCGACTTCCCGCCCAACGCACGCGCGATGCCGCACCGGCACGGCCAGGCCTTCGTCTACGCCTACGTCCTCGAAGGCACCGTGCGCAGCAAGCTCGACGGCAAGCCCGTGAGCACCTACCACCAGGGCGAGAACTGGGTCGAGCAGCCGGGTGCCCACCACGTCCTCACGGAGAACACCAGCCGGACCAAACGGGCCAAGCTCCTGGTCATCTTCGTTTCCAACACCGGGGACAAGCTCAAGGTGGACGACCCGAGGTCGTAGCCCGGGGCACGCAGCGGGCGGCAACGCTCCGCACGAACTCTGCCCCGGCCGGAACAGTGCAGTGCGATGGCGCGGGCCAGGTCGCCCAGGGCCAGGTGGGAGCTGGCGACATTGGCACGGGCGTTGAGGGTGTGAGGGTGGTCCGGGCCGTGGATGCGCTCGAAGTCGGCCGACCACTATGGCCGGGACAACCTGGCGGCGCGGGGAAACATGCTGGCGGTGTCGACGCCGTTGCAGCAGATGGTGGACTGGTTCCGGGAGCACCCGGAGGGGTGAGGATCCAGTATTGCGCGGAGGCCGGCCCCCTCCGGGTGCGGCTGGTGGCACGGTCTTTCCGGCATGAGGTCCTGGCGTACTGAACTTTACGGAACAGACTGGCCGTCCCCAGCCAAGTGCCTAGAAGTGGCTGATCTCCGTACGAAAAGTGCCGGAACGGCGCTGCGCCGCTCCACCCCACGGCACTTGGCTGGGGAGCCAGTCTGTTCCGTAAAGTTCAGACGGTGGCGTCCAGGCCGGGGAGAGACGGCGGGGCAGCCCTTACTCCGAAGCACCAGGGCCACCGCGCCGTTCCTACGAACGGCGCCGTGTGACGCGTACGCGCACTGCACAGACGTCTGGTTCTGTTCACCAGATTCGGCTCTGGCTCAACTTCTGTGGTTCCGTGTCTGGCGCCAATTTGGGACCGGTCTACCGTGTCGCACCATGACAGTTTTGATCATCGGCGGCAGCGGCTTCCTGGGCGCCGAGTTGATCCGGCAGGCGATTTCGGCCGGGCACGCGACAGCCGCGACCTACGCGACCAAGCCCGGTAACACTTCCGAGGCCGCGTGGTACCCGCTGGACCTGCGGGATACCGGACGCGCGGACGACGTCATGGCCGAGGTTGACCCGTATCTTGTCGTCAACGCGTCGAGCGGCAAGGCCGACTGGGCGGTTACAGTGGAGGGCCCCGTCCGGCTGGCGATGGCGGCGGCGAAGTACGGAAGCCGCCTGGTCCACGTGTCCAGCGACGCGGTGTTCTCCGGCGCCCGAGTCCATTACGACGAGTCCTGCCTCCCAGACCCCGTCACCCCGTACGGTGCTGCGAAAGCGGCAGCGGAGACTGGAGTCCTACTCGTGAATCCGGAGGCCGTCGTCGCCCGCACGTCGCTGATCATCGGCGATGGGCGTTCCGTACACGAGCGCGTCGTGCACGAACTCGCCGCCGGCACCCGCGACGGCGTCCTGTTCACCGACGACATCCGCTGCCCGGTGCACGTCGCCGACCTGGCCGCCGCCCTTCTGGAACTGGCGTCGCACGACGCGGCCGGCATCCACCATCTCGCAGGGTCCGACGCTCTGAGCCGTCACGAGCTCGGCATCCTCATCGCCAGGCGTGACGGCCTCGACGCCTCCCGGCTGCCCACGGGCCTGCGGGCCGACAGCACACTTCCCGGCGCCCTCGACGTGCGCCTCGACAGCCGGGCTACCCAGAGGAATCTGCGCACCACGCTGCGCGGCGCTCACCAGTTCTGCATCGCACCAGCGTGACCGCCCGACCCGACGGCCTGCCTGGGCGAGATCAGGGATTGCTCAGCTCTGGCACACCGCCACAGAATGTGTGCCAGAGCCCGTTCTCGTGGACTGAGCCAGACGTCCGCCCTCGAGGACCGGGCCGCCGCCCGCAGTTCCTAAAGTGGCGCCACGAGCAGCAACACGATCCTCACCCCGGACCCGTACGCGATCCTCGACGGGTGGCTGTCCGGGGTGTACCGGCGGCCCGACGGCCAGGAAGTCCGCGGCCGCGCCTGGGACGCGGACACCCGCTACCGCTACGGGCTGCTGCTCGCCGGGATCGACGCTCCCGCCGACTGGCGCTGTGACTGGTTGCGCTACAACGGCGACTTGGTCTGGCACTTCGAGCCTACACATCCAGGACTGGGCCGCCCGCCTCACCAACCTGGACGGCACCCCCCTGGCGGCCGCCTCACGGGGCCGGGCGGTCTCCGCCGTCCGCAGCCTCTACAGGCACTGCGAGGAGGATCTCGGCGCCGCCCGCTGGAACCTCCCGCCCCGCCGCGCGCTGGCCGGTCCGACACCGCCGGCCGAGCGCGAGCGGTACACCCGGTTCCAGATGGACGCCCTGCGCACCGTCGCCGACCGCTACCGTGGCCCCCACGCCGAACGCACCGGCGATGAGGCGCGGGTGGGACCACATCACGATCCAGTGCTCCGGGTCGCGGCTTCGACCGTGCGACGAGACCACCACCTCCCCGCGGCCCGCCGTACCTCCCGCCACCGCGCGAAGACGGGAACGGGCCGGTCGCGCCGAGCCCCTCACGAGACCGGCACTCCCATCGTCGCGCCGCTGACGTGAACAGGCACACCGGGAGCACCGGTGGACGGGTCGGCTCAGGGCCCCCGGGTCCGTCCCGCCCCGTACAAAGCCGGGCGGCGGCTCGCCATACTGGACGAGGGCCTCCCCGCGGATCGGGCCGCGCCGGGACGGGCCAGGGGGCGGCCCGTCCGGCGGGCACGGCCCGGAGAGGCGGGGTACACGGCGACGGGGGCGGCGCGAGATGTCGGAGACCATGCTGATCCAGGGCCGTTACCGGCTGCTCGACACGATCGGGCGCGGCGGCATGGGGGAGGTCTGGAAGGCGCGGGACGAGTCGCTGGGCCGCTATGTCGCGGTGAAGTGCCTCAAGCCGCTCGGTCGGCACCACGACCCGTCCTTCACCCGCATGCTGCGCGAGCGGTTCCGGCGCGAGGCCCGGGTGGCCGCCGCGCTCCAGCACCGCGGGGTGACCGTGGTCCACGACTTCGGCGAGTCCGACGGCGTGCTCTACCTCGTGATGGAGATGCTCGACGGCCGCAACCTCGGACAGCTGCTGGAGGACAACGGCCACCGGCCCCTGACCGTGCCCGACATCGTCGAGATCGCCGAACAGGTCGCCGCCGCCCTCGCCTACACCCACCAACAGGGCATCGTGCACCGGGACCTGAAGCCGGCGAACATCATGCGCCTGACCGACGGCACGGTGAAGATCTGCGACTTCGGCATCGCCCGGCTCGGCCACGACATCGGCTTCACTGCCCGGCTGACCGGCACCGGCGTCGCCATGGGCACCCCGCACTACATGTCGCCGGAACAGATCGGCGGAACCGAGGTCGACCAGCGCAGCGACCTGTACTCGCTGGGCTGTGTGCTGTACGAACTCGCCACCGGGGTACCGCCGTTCGACTTCGACGACGCCTGGGCGATCCTCGTCGGCCACCGCGACACCCTGCCCGAGCCGCCACGCCGCCACCGCGCCGAACTCCCCGAGTACCTGGAGCGGATCGTCCTCGACCTGCTGGCCAAACTGCCCGAACAACGACCCGATGACGCACACGAGTTGAGCCGTCGCATCATCGCCGGCCGCACGGCGGCGCCGCGGTACGCGCCCACGGTGGCCACCCCGCTCCCCTGGCCCCGCCCGTCCGAGCCGGCCGGTCGTGACGCCCGCCTGCCGTCGTGGACGCGGGGCATGACGACCGGTCACAAGGCGGCGGGGGCGGGAGGACCGCGCACCGCACGCCCGGACGCGGCGGGCGGCCTGACGGGTGAGTGGACCCCACGTCCCGCCGCCGACGGCTCCGCGGAGACCGGGCGGACGCCCGGTGGACGGCCCGTCCCGCCGCCGGAGGCCGTCAGGGCGCTGGCCGACCGGCACCAGGCGGGCCTGAGTCTCGGCCGGCTCGGCCGCTGGGACGAGGCGGGCCAGGCGCACCGCGCGGTCGCCGGCGAGCGCGCCCGCCTCCTCGGCCCCGACCATCCCGATACCCTCGCCAGCCGCTACGAGCTCGCCTTCAGCCTCAGCCGCACCGGGCGCGCCGCCGAGGCGCTGCGCGAGTACAAGCAGGTGGCCGAGGCGCGCATCAGGGCCCTCGGCTCCGACCACCCGGACACACTCGCCGTGCGCCAGGAGATGGCGTACGTGCTGGGTCGCCTGGGCCGCCACTTCGACGCGCACCAGGTGTACACGGCGGTGCTCGCCGCGCGCGAGCGCATCATGGGCCCGGACCACCCCGACACCCTGCGCTGCCGGCACAACCTCGCCTTCAGCCTCAGCCGGCTCGGCCGCCTGGACGACTCCTACCGCATGGCCTGCCAGGTCGCCGCCGCCCGTGCCCGGGTGCTCGGGCCGCAGCACCCCGACACCCTGGTCACCAGGTTCGAAGTCGCCTACGCACTCGGACAGTTGGGACGGTGGGCGGAGGCCCTGGAGACCTACCGCGAGGTCGCCGAAGCACGCGCCCGGGCGCTGGGCTCCGACCACCCGGACACCCTGGCCGCCCGCTACGAGGTCGGCATCAGCCTGGGCCGGCTCGGCCGCAGCGCGGAGGCGCTCCAGCTCTACCGCGCCCTGATCGACGACCGCGCCCGGGTGCACGGCCCCACGCATCCCGAGACCCTGCGCGCCCGCCACGGTTTCGGGGTCAACCTCGGCCGGCTCGGCCGCTGGGAGGAGGCCCTCGCCGAGTCCCGCGACGTGTGCGTGATCCGCGGGCGCGCGCTCGGCCCCGACCACCCCGACACCCTCGTCAGCCGCCGCGAGGTCGCCGTGAGCCTCGGCTGGCTCGGCCGCTGGGCCGACGCGCTCACCGAGTACCGCGCCGTGGCCGACGCCCGCGAGCGCGTCCTGGGCGCAGACCACCCCGACACCCTCTCCAGCCGCACCGACGAGGCCCACTGCCTGGAACAGCTCGGCCGCGGCGGGGAGGCCGTCGAGCTGTACCGCAGGGTCGCCGTCCTGCGCGGGCAGCGCGCGGCCGACGGGCCCTAGGGTCCGTCGGCCGACCGAGCCCTGGTCGAAGTGGATCACCGCGTGTTACGAAGGACCATGAGCACACGCGAGGGACACGGGACGTACGACGCCGTCATCGTCGGCGGAGGGCACAACGGACTGGTCGCCGCCGCCTACCTGGCCCGGGCCGGACGGTCGGTGCTCGTGCTGGAGCGGCTGGACCACACCGGGGGCGCCGCCGTCTCCACCCGCCCGTTCGCCGGTGTGGACGCACGGCTGTCCCGCTACTCCTACCTGGTCAGCCTGCTGCCCCAGAAGATCGTCCAGGACCTGGGCCTGGACTTCCGGCTGCGCACCCGCACGATCTCCTCGTACACGCCCGTCGTGCGCGCGGGGCGGCCCACCGGTCTGCTCGTGGGCGGCGGCGAGGAGCGCACCCGCGAGGCGTTCGCCCGGCTCACCGGCTCCGACCGCGAGTGGGAGGAGTGGCAGCGCTTCTACGGCATGACCGGCCGCCTCGCCCGCCGGGTCTTCCCCACGCTCACCGAGCCGCTGCCCACCCGCGACGAACTGCGCCGCCGCGTCGACGACGAGGAGGCCTGGCGGATCCTGTTCGAGGAGCCGATCGGCGTCGCCGTCGAGGACCGCTTCGCCGACGACCTCGTACGCGGCGTGGTCCTCACCGACGCACTCATCGGCACCTTCACCGACGCCCACGACCCGTCCCTGGCACAGAACCGCTGCTTCCTGTACCACGTGATCGGCGGCGGCACCGGAGACTGGGACGTACCGGTCGGCGGCATGGGCGCCCTGACCGACGCCCTCGCCGCCGCGGCCCGCCGGGCCGGCGCCGTCATCGCCACCGGCCACGAGGCGGTACGGGTGGCGAGCGACGGGCGCGCCGCGGAGGTCACGTACCGCACTCGCGACGGCGAGGGCACCGTCGGCGCCCGGCACGTGCTGGTGAACGCCTCCCCGCAGGCCCTGGCCGCGCTGACCGGCGACGAGCCGCCGGAGCCCGCCGAGGGGGCCCAGCTGAAGGTGAACATGCTGCTCAAGCGGCTGCCCAGGCTCCGCGACACGACCGTCGACCCGCGCGAGGCCTTCGCCGGCACCTTCCACATCGCAGAGGGGTACCGGCAGCTCGCCGACGCCCACGCCCGGGCCGCCGCGGGTGAGCTGCCCGCCGCGCCGCCCTCCGAGATCTACTGCCACTCCCTGACCGACCCGACCATCCTCGGCCCCGACCTGGTCGAACAGGGCTACCAGACGCTCACCCTGTTCGGCCTGCACACGCCCGCCCGGCTCTTCGCGCGGGACAACGACGCCGTACGCGAGGAGCTGTTGAAGTCGACCCTCGCGCAGCTCGACGCGCACCTCGCCGAACCGCTCGCCGACTGCCTGGCCACCGACGGCGACGGACGGCCCTGCATCGAGGCCAAGACCCCGCTGGACCTGGAGCGGGACCTGGGCCTGCCCGGCGGCAACATCTTCCACCGGGAGCTGAGCTGGCCGTACGCCCAGGAGGGCACCGGCCGCTGGGGCGTGGAGACCCTGCACGCCAACGTGCTGCTGTGCGGCGCGGGCGCGGTGCGCGGCGGCGGGGTCAGCGGAGTGCCCGGGCACAACGCCGCCATGGCGGTACTCGAAGGGCGGGGCGCTTGAGGACGCACAACTCGCCCTCGCGCGCCCGGCGTGGAGAGGACCGGCGCCCCGCGGCCGGCGTGGTGAAGACCCGCGCCCCGCGCCCCCGCACGCCCCTCCGCTACCGGATCGCGGCGGTGTCCGCGGCCGCGGCGGGCAGGGTGTGCAGGGTTCCGCCGGAGGAGGCGGCGTGAACGCTGCGGCCACCGGGGGAGCAGGCCGTGGCCAGGATCTGGTCACTCATGCATGGTTGCGCTCGCTTACCCGACTTCGAGGGCCAGCAGTTGAAGACCCCCGATACGGCCGCCGACGCCCGCGGAGGCGGTCGGCGGCCGTTGTTGCACGTGAATCAGGCATGGAACGGCCAGGTGTCGATCTCGTCAGTCCGCGGAGGCCCTCCAGCCCTTCGCCTCGATCTGGGCCGAGTCCGCCGGGCGGGCCTCGTCGAACAGGACGGCGCGGCCGGTCTCGACCCGCTGAGCGTCGACGTAGGCGCCACGGCCCACGTACAGGCGGTCGGTCGTGTACCGCCAGCGCAGGGTCAGCCGCCCGGCCGCCGGGAGGTCGGCCGTGAGCCCGTGCCAGACCCGGCCCGAGTAGCCGGTGGCGATGCCCGCGGGGTGCCGCTCCGGCTCCTCGCCCCGGTGCCCGGTGGTGAACGGCACCGGCTGCCAGGTGGCGCCCCCGTCCGTCGTGCACTCCAGGACGAGCACGTCAGACCCGGGCTCGGTGTCCCACCACAGGTCGCACCGCAGCCGGGCGCCGCCGGTGGAGGTGTCGAGCGCGGGGAGGGCCAGAGTCGCCGTCGTGGCGTTCGCCATCCCGGAGAACCACGCCGTGCGGCCCCGCGTCGGACGGACCGGTACGGCCCGTGCCAGGTCGTTGCCGGTGGCGACGCGCGGAGCGGAGCCGGAGCGCCAGTTGCGCACCGGGTGCACGGAGTTGCCGAGGACGACCAGGAACGAGTCGGTGGTCGGGTCGAGGACCAGCGACGTGCCCGTGAAGCCGGTGTGCCCCGCGGTGCGCGGAGTGGCCATCGCGCCCATGTACCAGTGCTGGTGGAGCTCGAACCCCAGACCGTGCTCGTTGCCGGGGAAGGCGGTGTTGAAGTCGGTGAACATCAGCTCCACCGACTCGGGCCGCAGGATGCGGGTGTGCCCGTACGCGCCGCCGTTGAGCAGCGTACGGCCCAGGACCGCGAGGTCCCACGCGCAGGAGAACACGCCCGCGTGCCCCGCCACACCGCCGAGGCTGAAGGCGTTCTCGTCGTGCACCTCGCCCCACACCAGACCGCGGTCCAGGCCCGACCAGGGCTTGCGGGCGTCCTCGGTGGCCGCGATCCGTGGCTTCCAGGAGGCGGGCGGGTTGTAGCGGGTGCGGTCGAGGCCGAGCGGCCCGGTGATCCGCTCGTGCAACAAGGTGTCCAGCGCGCGTCCGGTGACCGCCTCCAGGACCAGCTGCATCGAGATCATGTTCAGGTCCGAGTACAGGTACGCGGTGCCGGGCGGGTTGATCGGCGCCTCGTTCCAGACGAGTTCCAGTTTCCCCTCGTACGTCGGGGCGTTGTACAGCGGGATCCAGGCGCGGAATCCCGAGGTGTGGGTGAGGAGTTGGCGGATGGTGACGTCCTGCTTGCCCGCGCGCCCGAAGTCCGGGAGGTAGGACGCGACCTTGCCCTCCAGCTCCAGCGTGCCCCGCTCGAGTTCCTGCACCGCGAGCATCGAGGTGAACAGCTTGGAGATCGAGGCCAGGTCGAAGACGGTGTCCCGGGTCATCGGTATCTGCTGTTCCGCCGGGAACTCCACGGCGGTGTCGGTCTTCTCGTCGTACGCCGAGTAGCGCACCGCCATGCCGATCGGCTCGTGCAGCGCCACGGTTGTGCCGCGCCCGGCGAGCAGCACGGCACCCGCGTACCAGGGATGCATCGGGGACGGGCCGAGGAACGCCTCGGCATCCTCGACGAGTTGGCGCAGCGGAGTGGCGAGCAGACCGGCCCGCTCGGGGGATCCGTGCCGCAGGGTGGGGCTGCCGTTCGCCGGCGCGGCGGCGGCCGGGCCCGCGGGCAGGGCCGCGAGCGCGAAAGCACCACCCAACGCCAGTGTTCCCAAGCCCAGTTGGCGGCGTGTCAGCCCGCCTGCCGCTCTGCCTGCCGCGCCGTCGGTCGTCATGAGGCCTCCCGCCCACCGTCTGAAAGTATCTTTCGGGGATGGTCGTGTGCGGTGAAACTTTCGTGTCAGGCGGGGGCTGTGTCAACGGTGCGTGCGCGCCTTGGGAGAACTGACCATACGTCAACTCATCACGGGCGGGCGGTCTCACGGAGGTTCTTGACCTCCCGCCGCGCCGGACCCAGGATCATCTGTCATGACCCCTGGACACGGCAGCACGGTCGACGGAGTCCTGCGGCGCAGCGCCCGCCGCACCCCGGCACGCGTCGCCGTCGAGTACGGCGAGCGCTCCTGGACGTACGCCGAACTCGACGACGCCGTCTCCCGCGCGGCGAACGTCCTGCTCGGCCAGGGCCTCGCCCCCGGCGACCGGGTCGGCGCCTACGGCCACAACTCGGACGCCTACCTGATCGGCTTCCTCGCCTGCGCCCGAGCGGGCCTGGTGCACGTGCCCGTCAACCAGAGCCTCACCGGCGACGACCTCGCCTACATCGTCGGCCAGTCGGGCAGCGCCCTGGTCCTCACCGACCCGGACCTGGCCGGACGACTCCCGGACGCCGCAAGGGCGTTGCCCCTGCGTGACGCAGGGGACTCGCTGCTCGCCCGGCTGCCGTCCACACCGCCCTACGACGGCCCCGAGCCGCGCTCCGAGGACCTCGTGCAACTGCTGTACACCTCGGGCACCACCGCCCTGCCCAAGGGCGCGATGATGACCCACCGGGCGCTGGTCCACGAGTACCTGAGCGCGATCACCGCGCTCGACCTCGCCGCGGGGGACCGCCCCGTCCACGCGCTGCCCCTCTACCACTCGGCGCAGATGCACGTGTTCCTGCTGCCGTACCTCGCCGTGGGCGCGACGAACATCGTCCTCGACGCGCCCGACGGTGACCGGATCCTCGACCTGGTCGAGGCCGGACGCGCGGACAGCCTGTTCGCCCCGCCCACGGTCTGGATCGGGCTGGCCAACCGCCCCGACTTCGCCACCCGCGACCTCGGCGGACTGCGCAAGGCGTACTACGGCGCGTCGATCATGCCGGTGCCGGTCCTGGAGCGTCTCCGGGAACGCCTGCCGGAACTCGCCTTCTACAACTGCTTCGGCCAGAGCGAGATCGGCCCCCTGGCCATGGTCCTCGGACCCGACGAGCACAAGGGCCGCATGGACTCCTGTGGCCGGCCGGTGCTCTTCGTGGACGCCCGCGTCGTCGACGAGGACGGCAAGGACGTCCCCGACGGCACACCCGGCGAAGTCGTCTACCGCTCACCGCAGTTGTGCCAGGGCTACTGGGACAGGCCCGAGGAGACCGAGGAGGCGTTCCGCGAGGGCTGGTTCCGCTCGGGCGACCTCGCCGTGCGCGACCCGCACGGCTACTACACGGTCGTCGACCGGGTGAAGGACGTCATCAACTCCGGTGGCGTACTGGTGGCTTCGCGCCAGGTCGAGGACGTCCTGTACGCGCACCCGCGGGTCGCCGAGGCGGCCGTGGTCGGCCTTCCCGACGAGCGGTGGATCGAGGCCGTCACCGCGTTCGTCGTCCGCTGCGGCGAGGTCACCGAGGCCGACCTGATCGCCCACGCCCGTGAGAAGCTGGCGTCGTTCAAGACCCCCAAGAAAGTGATCTTCGTGGACGCACTGCCGCGCAACGCCAGCGGGAAGATCCTCAAGAGGGAACTGCGCGACCGGTTCGGCGCGCGGTGACCGCGTACCCGTCGGCGGAGGCCGCCCCCGGCGTTCCCGCGCTGACCCTGCGCCCCTGGTGCGCTGCGGACGCCGCCGACCTGGTGGAGGCGTACCGGGACGAGACACTGCGCCGCTGGGGCGGTCCGGCCGTGGAGGACGAGACCGGCGCGGCCCGGTGGATCCGGGAGCGGCAACGGGACTGGGAGGCGGGGGACCGCTTCGCGTTCGCAGTCCTGGAGGCCCAGGGCCCCGAGGGCCGGGAGGGGCCCGAGGCGCGCGAGCGGTTGGTGGGCCACGCCGTCGTCAAGGGCGTCCGCCCCGGCGCCCCGTCCGCCGAGGTTGGCTACTGGACCGCGGCGCACGCGCGCGGCAGGGGAGTGGCACCCCGGGCCCTGCTGGCCCTGACCGACTGGGCCTTCGCCAGGTTCGCGGACGGGGGGCTGACCCGGCTGGAGCTGCTGCACCAGGTGGACAACACGGCTTCCTGCCGGGTCGCGCGGAAATGCGGCTACGAGCAGGCCGGGATCCTGCCGGCGGCGCCGCCCGACTACCCGCTCGACGGCCATCTGCACATCCGCGCACGGCTCCCGACGCGGTCTGACGCCCCTCCTGAAAAGTCCCCCTCACGTGGCCTGTTGACGCCGGGACTCGATGGCTAGGCTGACCCGCGGACGACGATTGGGGAGGAGCACGGACGTGGCCGAGACAACTGTCCAGCAGCACCCGCTCGCGGGATGGGACAAGCCGGAACTGGATCTCAGCAGCGCGCAGTGGCAGTCCAGCAGCGGCGGGCTGGGAGATGTCCAGATCGCCTTCGTCGAGGGATTCATCGCGATGCGCAACGGCGGCAGCCCGGAAAGCCCCTCCCTGATCTTCACCCCCGCGGAGTGGGGCGCGTTCATGTCAGGTGCGCGGCACGGGGAGTTCGATCTCACCTGACCGGACGCGACAGGGGGTGTTTCCCCTCGTGTTCGGGGACAGGGGACCTTGAAAGCCCTGCAGGGGCCGGCGGCCGAGTGACGCCGGCCCCGCGGGGAGGTCGCCATCCGGAGGAGAGGAACTCATGAGCACCCCACCGGTCGTCGCCGCCATCGACGGCTCCGACGACAGCCTGCGCGCCCTGGACTGGGCCCTCGACGCCGCCCGGCGGCGCGGGGCGCCCCTGCGGGCGGTCCACGTCCGTCAGTACGCGGCCCTGGCCCAGCCCGACGTCCTCGTCGCCGGACCGCCCGGCGACGACGGGGATCCGGTGCTCGACCAGGCACGCGCCCACCTGGGCGAGCGCACCTCCGGGACGGAGGTCGAGTACGCCGGTCTTGACGGGTTTCCGGGCGCGCTGCTGCCCGAACTCGGCGCCAACGCACAGCTGTTGGTACTCGGCTCACGGGGGCGCGGCGGCTTCGCCAGCCTGCTGCTCGGCTCCAGCAGCCTGGCCGCGGCCCGCGACGCCGAGTGCCCGGTCGTCGTGGTGCCCCGGCCCGGCCGCGAGGTCCACGGCGAGACGGCGGCCGGCCCGGGGCCGCGCGTGGTCGTCGGTGTCAACGCCGACAGCCCCGACGAGGCCTTGCTCGACTTCGCCTTCACGGAGGCCGCCCTGCGCGGGGCCCGGCTGCAGGTGGTCGCCGCCTACCCGTGGCCGCCCCCGGCCTGGGCGGCCCCGGCGGAAGTCACCACGCTCATGGTCGACCAGGACGCCGTGGAGAACGAGACCCGGACCCTGACCGAGGGCTTCCTCACCCCGCACCGCGCCCGCCACCCCGACGTGCTCGCCGAGCCCCACGTGGCGCCCGGCGACGCGGCCGGCCTGCTGGTCGCCGCCTCCCGCGACGCCGAACTGGTCGTGGTCGGGCGCCACCGCCGGCGCCTGCTGGCACCGGCCCGCATGATGGGCTCCGTCACCCAGGCCGTCCTGCTGCACGCGGCGAGCCCGATCGCGGTGATCCCCCCGTCATCGCCAGAGGAGTGACGACGGCCGCTCGGGTGACGGCTGGTGGGTGGCGCTGGTCACCGGGGAGTACGACAGGTTCCTGTCGCAAGGTGATGGCGCGGTCGCGGTCGAGGGGGGACCAGGAGGTGCGGCAGGTTTTCGTGTTCGGGCGATGTCGCCGTCGCCGTCGCCGCGGGAGGGGGTGACGGCGACACCGCCTGGTCACGGCGACCGGCTCCCCTGCCGTCGGCACGAGGCCGGACTCGCCGGGCCGGGACGCGCGGCGGTTCGCTCCGGTCCTCGCCCCGACCACCTCCGCCACGACGGCCGGCGTGGCACCTCCGCCGACCGGCCGCCGGCACCGAACCGAGCGCCGGGGCACCCGCCCCCGCCGCCGACCCCGCGCTCCTCGTCCACGCCGTGCGGCTTCCTCGTCCACGCCGTGCGACCCGGCCCGCCGAGCGACGCCGGCACCGACCCGCCCGCCGCGCGCACTCACATCCCGCCCACACGGCACTGGACCGAGGAGGCGGGCCACACCGCGGACGCGGTGGGGCTCGCTCACACCGCCCACGCGGTGGGGCCCGCCCATGCCGCTGATCGTCTTCCCGACCAGTGCCGACGGCCGGCGGAGACGAGCCGCCACCACGCGCGCCACCGTGTGCACGGCGCCGGGTGATTCCACCCCCGGTCGGTGGCCTCCCTCACGCCACGTGACAGGCCGGGGCACGTACCATGGCGGCATGTCGTTCCTCCGCCGCCGCAACGCCACGCCCGCCGGGCCCGACTTCGACGTCCTGGCCATGGACCCGGGCGACTGGCCCGGCAACCTGGGCGCCGGTCTGCTGCCCGCGCCCGACGGCACCTGCCAGGGCGTGTTCCTGCGTTACGACCTGTTCGGCGGCCGCGGCACCGCGATGATCATCGGCAATCTGCCCGAGGGCTCGGTCGCCCGCGAGGTCGCCGAGGGCGAGGTGCCCTTCGAGGTGGCGCAGCTGCTGCTGGCCCTGGAGAACGACGAGGAGGTCACCGTCGTCGGCAGCGAGGACATGCCCGTGCTCCAGGGCGACAACCTCCTGATCGTGCGCCGGCTCAAGCTCTCCGAGAGCCGTATCTCCTGCGTGCAGTTCGACCGCAGCGACGGCGTCCTGGTCACCATCGCCGCCTGGGACCGGCCGATCACCGACGACCTGTACGCCCTGCTCAAGCCGCTGCCCGCCGAGCTGTTCCAGCAGGGCTGACCGGGCGCCACGCGAAAGGGCCGGCCCTCACGGGACCGGCCCCTCACGTTCTCGTACGGTGGACGACCTCGGCCCGCTACCGGGACGACGGCTCCACCCGCACGTCCGCGGCCCGCACGAACGCCACTCGGTGGCCGAACTGGATCTGGTAGTACATGTCCTTGCCGACCACCACCCGGTGCGAGTCCGTGGTGAAGGTGGTCGAGTAGTAGTACTCACCCGGTTGCAGGTCGCCCACCGCGTACGTCTGGCCCGCGAGCAGCTTGTACGGCAGCGGCGACACCGCCTGGACGGGCACGCCCGCCGGATAGGCCCCTGCCTCCGGGTAGGCCCTGCCGTACACCGGCACGCTGTCCAGCCCGGCCTTCGGGGTCACCACCGTTCCGGCCGCGTCCACCGCCGTCTGCTGCTTCTCCGGGTTCTGGAACCAGGCCTTCTGGCCCAGGTACCAGATCGCCGTCCAGTCGCCCTGCCGGTCGGCGACCGCGTACTGCTGCCCGGTCTCCACCCGCGAGGCCACGTCGTTCACATCGATCGTCGACGGGCTGCCGCCCGGCCTGAGGCCGATGTCCTTGATCAGCGGCGAGGAGGTGTCGGGCTGCGAGTACAGCCGCACCTCGCTGGAGCCGTGCGCCGCGCACGGCTGGCCGCTGGTGACGCAGCCCGTGTACTCGGGCCGGTTTGCCTCGTAGTCGGGGCGGATCGTCACCAGGCCGCCGTTCTTGCCCGCGGAGGGCTCGAACGGGCGGCCCAGCAGCTTGAAGTAGTGCCGCCAGTCCCAGTACGGGCCCGGGTCGGTGTGCATGCCCGGGATGTTCGCGGTGGTCGGCCCGGGCACGGTGTCATGGCCGAGGATGTGCTGCCGGTCCAGCGGGATGTCGTACTTCCGCGCGAGGTACTTCACCAGCCGCGCCGAGGACCGGTACATCGCCTCCGTGTACCAGGCGTCCGGCGAGGCGAGGAAACCTTCGTGCTCCAGGCCGATCGACTTGGCGTTGATGTACCAGTTGCCCGCGTGCCAGGCCACGTCCTTGGCCTTCACATGCTGGGCGATGTGCCCGTCGGTGGAGCGCAGCGTGTAGTTCCAGGACACATAGGTGGGGTCCTGGATCAGGTTGAGGACGCCGTCCCAGCGGCCCTCCGTGTCGTGGATGACGATGTACCGGATGGACTGCGCCTTCGGCCGGTCGCCCAGATCGTGGTTGCCGTAGTCGTCACCGCCGAACTCCTCGTACGGCGCCGGGATCCACTCGCAGGACACCGAGGCCGGGCACTCCGTACCCTTCGCCGAGCGGTACGACAGGGCCGTCATCGCCAGCTGGGCGGTGCGAGGGGCGACGCCGGGCCGCGCGGCCAGGACGACCCGCTGGCCCGTATCGGTGGTGCGCCGCTCACCGGAGCGGATCACGTTGTACACATCGTCGGCGTAGGCCGCCGCCGTCGCGCGGTCGTCCGCGCCGGAGAACCGGGCCACCGCGCCGTACCAGGCAGCCGGATCCGCGCTCAGCGGCTCGCCGAGCTTCTTCTGGGCGGCCGCCAGCAGGGCCGCGCCGCCCGCGATGTTCGCCGACTCGTCCGCACGCAGCCGCCCGGCGGGGATCCCGGTCAGCTCGGCCGCCTCGGGCAGCGTCTTCAGCCGGGCGGGCAGGGCCGACTCCGCCGGCACCTTCGCCTCGGGGCGCAGGGCGGCCCGCGCGTCGTCCCCGCGCGCGTCCTCCGTGCCCTCGCCGTGGTGCGGGGCCTCGGCGAGCGCGGTGCGCGCGTCGGTCAGGTGCATCGGCCCGTAGCCGCCGGTCACGCTCGGGGCGCCGTCGTGCCCGTCCCAGCGCGACTGCAGATAGGACACGCCCAGCAGGACGCTGAGCGGCACGTGGTACTCGGCGGACGCGGATGCGAACGCCCGCTGTAACCTGCCGGTGTCATCCGTGGCGGCGCCCGCGGACGGGGTGCCGCCCAGCAGCGGCAGCAGCAGCGCCGCCGAGGCGACGACTCCCGCCGCGCTGCGCGTGCTTCTGCGTCTCGGCAGGGGTCGGGGGTCGATGGCGGATCCTCGCAATGCAGCCTCCTGGGGCGCTCGGGCGTAGCGGGGCGTGCGGGGTCGGCGTGGATCAGTGGTACCGGTTGTCCGACGATCCGTCAATCATGCGCGCAGCAAGGCGATTTCCCATGTCAAGCGGCATCTCGGCGAGTTTCGGCACGACGCCCCCAAGGCCTGCGCGGCGTCAGTGGCTTACACCAATGGCCCCTGCGGCCGCTACTCCGAAAGAGCCGAACGAGAGCCGGGCAAGGGGGGCGAAGGGGGCGGCCGGCGGAGATGTCCGGGCATGACAAAGGACCGCGGGCACCCGGGTCGATGGGTGCCCGCGGACCGTTGTCCCCGTCAGCGAGTGCCGACGGCTGCGCGTACGGCCCGGCGGGCCAGTTGGCAGTCGTCGTGGAGCCGCCGCAGCAGCAGCCGCTGTTCCTCGCCGGACGGAGCAGCACCCGGGTGGGCCGTGCCCGGTGCCGCCGGGGCCGTATCGTGCATGGAGCGCTGCACGGCCGTCTCGTAGGTGCGGATCTCCCGGGTGAGCACGAGCATCAGGTTCACCAGGAACGCGTCCCGCGTGGCGGGGCCCGCCGACTGGGCGATCTGGCTGATCTGCCGCCGTGCCAGCGGCGCGTCCCCGAGAACCGACCACAGCGTCGCCAGGTCGTAGCCCGGCAGGTACCAGCCCGCGTGCTCCCAGTCCACCAGCACGGGACCGGCCGGGGAGAGCAGGACGTTCGCGAGCAGCGCGTCGCCGTGGCAGAACTGGCCCATGCCCTGCCGGCCCGCGGCGTGCGCGATGCCGTGCAGCAGCTTCTGCAGGTCACCCAGGTCCCGGTCGGTGAGCAGACCCAGCTCGTGGTACCGGGAGATGCGGGCGGCGTAGTCCAGCGGGGCGTCGAACGTGCCCGCCGGCGGCCGCCAGGCGTTCAGCCGGCAGATCGCGCCCAGGGCAGCCCCGATGTCCGCCCGGGGCGGGGCCTCCACCGGGTGCCGTTGCAGAGCGGCCACCCGTCCCGGCGTCCGTTCGATCACCAGCGTGCAGTTGTCCGGGTCCGCCGCGATCAGCCGGGGCACCCGGACCGGGGGCCGATGCCGGACGAACGAGCGGTATGCGGCTATTTCATGCCGGTACCGCTCCGCCCACGCCGGGGAGTGGTCGAGTAAGCACTTGGCGACAGCCGTGCTGCGGCCGATGGTGCCGACGAGGAGCACGGACCGGCCGCTGCGGCGCAGCACCTGCACCGGAGAGAACTCCGGGCAGATCCGGTGCACCGAGGCGATCGCCGTGCGCAGTTGCGCGCCCTGCGGGCCGGACAGGTCGAGTCTCCCGCTCAATGGTTGTGTGCCGGGCCCCACGGCGTGCCGCGTCCGGCCGGCACCGAGCCCGGGGGCCGCCGGACGAAGGGGGTCGAGGTGGGGGCCGCCGGTGCCCGGGCGGGCACGCAGCGACCGGGGCGGGGCGGACACGGAGGACGATGCTGCATACATGTGGCGGGACCGATCCCTTCGTGTGCCTGATGCTTCAGCGCGCTCCCGGCCCGGCGCCCGGGTGCACCCTGGGGAATGTCCCTCGGCGACCGGGTCGGGGTGGCGCGTTCCTACCTGACACCCGGTGCGCACTGGCACACCATGTGGCGCACCCTGGCGAACCCTGGCGAATAGTCGCCCGGCAAGTCGCGGCGGGTCTACTGTCAACTCAGCCGAGTACCTGGGGGCTTGACGTGACAGGACAACCCAACACCCGTCTCGCGGACCTGTTCGGCCTGGCCGGCTGGTCCAAAGGGGAACTCGCGAGGCTGGTCAACCGGCAGGCGGCGGCCATGGGCCACCCCCAGCTGGCGACCGACACCTCTCGGGTGCGGCGCTGGATCGACATGGGAGAGATCCCGCGCGATCCCGTACCGCGAGTGCTGGCAGCCCTGTTCACCGAGCGTCTCGGCCGTGTCGTGACCATCGAGGACCTCGGTCTGGTGCGGCACGGGCGTACAGGGAAACGGCAGGTCGACGGGAGTGCGGAACATCCCGACGGAGTGCCGTGGGCGCCCGAGCGCACCGCCGTGGTCCTCACCGAATTCACGGGAATGGACCTCATGCTCAACCGACGCGGCTTGGTGGGCGCGGGCGCCGCGCTCGCCGCGGGCTCCGCACTCAGCAGCGCCATGCACGACTGGCTGCAATCCGATCCGACACTCAAGGCAGACACTCCAGCCCTCGACCATCCCCTGCACGCCGACCCCGCTGGGTTCGACCGCTACGACGCCGCCCCCATCGGGTCGCAGGAGATCGAGGAACTCGAACGCTCGGTGGAGGTGTTCCGAGCCTGGGACGCCGCCCGCGGCGGCGGGCTGCAACGCAAGGCCGTGGTCGGCCAGCTCAACGAGGTGGGCGGCATGCTCGCCTACCGCCACCCATCCCACCTCCAGCGGCGCCTGTGGGGCGTCGCCGCCAACCTCTCCGTCCTCGCCGGCTGGATGTCCCACGACGTCGGCCTGGAACCCACCGCCCAGAAGTACTTCGTCATCGCCGCCCATGCCGCCAGGGAGGGCGGCGACCGGCCGCGCGCCGGGGAGGCGCTGTCCCGCGCGGCGCGCCAGATGGTGCACCTGGGCCGGCCCGACGACGCGCTGGACCTGATGAAGCTCGCCCACTCCGGCGCGGGTGACCGCCTCCAGCCGCGCACCAAGGCGATGTTCCACACCATCGAGGCCTGGGCCCAGGCCTCGATGGGCAAGGGCCAGGCGATGCGCCGCACCCTCGGACAGGCGGAGGACCTCTTCGTCTCCGAAACCGGCGACGCGGAGCCGCTCGACTGGATGCAGACCTTCAAGGACGAGGACCTGTACGGGATGACGGCGCTCGCGTACCGCACGCTGGCGGAGCACGACCCGAACGCGGCCGCGCACGCCCAGCACTACGCGGAGAAGGCCCTGTCCCTGCGGGTCGACGGACGCGAGCGGTCGAAGATCTTCGACCATCTGTCCATGGCCTCCGCCTGCTTCATCGCGGACGACCCCGAACAGGCGGACCGGTACGCACGGTTGGCCCTGATGGCGATGGGATCGAACTCCTCCCGCCGCACCTGGGACCGGCTGCGCGAGATGTACCGGCTCACCGCCGAGTACGCCACCTATCCGAAGGTCGGCGAGTTGCGGGAGGAGATCCGGCTGGCCCTGCCCAAGCCGAAGGGCAGGAACACGGGCAGCGCACCGGCGTAGGGTCCCGGTTCCGTACGCGGGCTACGACGTCACTCGGGCGACCAGCACGCAGGCGTCGTCCTCGCGCCCGGTTCCGCCGAACTCCTCCACGACCGTCCGTAAGCACTCCTGCGCGCGGCGCGCCGCGGTGAACCGCGGGGCCAGGTCGAGCAGGCGGTGTGCGGTGGCCGTCCTTCCCTCACGCTCGGCTGCGCCGGAGCGCGCGGACTCCCGTCGCGGCACCAGTCCGTCGGTGTGCAGCAGGAGCAGGTCGCCCGTCTCCAGGGTCTCCTCGGCCTGCCCGTAGGAGGTTCCCGAGGCGGCGCCGAGCAGGACGCCGTCCGGGGCGTCCAGGATCCGCCCCGTCCCGCCGCGGAACAGCAGCGGGGCGGGGTGTCCTGCCCTCGCCCAGGTCAGGGTGCGGGTGGCGGGCCGGTAGCGGCAGCAGACGGCGCTGCCCAGGGCCGGCTGCACGGTGGCGTCCAGCAGTTGGTCGAGCCAGGTCATCAGCTGTCCCGGCCGGGCCCCCGCCATCGCCATGCCGCGCAGGGAACCCAGCAGCATCGCCGTGCCCGAGGTCATGCCCGGCCCGCGGCCGGTGAGTCCGCCGACGCTGAGCAGGGTGTCGCCGTCGGCCAGTTCCAGCGCGTCGTACCAGTCGGCCCCGATCGGCGTGCCGGTGGAGGACGGCAGGTGGTGGGCGGCCAGGTCGAGCCTCGGGCGGCCCCGGCGCGGGAGCCGCAGGGAGCCGCGCCACGGGGGGAGCGCGGCTTCCTGCGGCTCGACCGCGAGCCGGTGCTCGGTCTGCGTGCGACGCCGGTGGCGGTGCAGCGAGTCACGGGTCTCGCGCACCGCCGACTGACTGAGCCGCAGTTCGCTGACGTCCCGCAGCACCGCCCACATCGAGGCGGTGCCGCCGTCTGCGTCGAGCACGGGCTCGCCCATCATGTGCACCGCGCGGACGGCTCCGTCGGGCCGCACGATGCGGAACTCCCCGTCGATCGGCTTGGCGTCGACCAGGCAGTCGGTGACCATGGCGGTCAGCCGGGGCCGGTCCTCGTCCAGCACCACGGAGGGCAGTTCGTCGAGGGTGAGTGGGGGAACGGCGGGGTCGCGGCCGAGGATCAGGAACAACTCGCCCGACCAGGCGGCCTCGTCCGTCAGCAGGTTCCACTCGGCGCTGCCGACCCGGCTGAGCAGTGGACCGTGCGGTGGGGCGGTCGGCGTGCCGGACTCGGCCGCCGGTGCCGTGTGCACCGGTTCCGGGCCGTCCCGTAACTGCGCCAAGTGCTCGCCAATATCGCTGAGTTGGCGCAGCGCCAGGTCGCACAGCGCACGCTCCCACCGGCCCCGTGGATCCGAGGCGTCGCCCTGAGCGTCCCGCCGTACGGCGTCCACCTCGCCCTTGAGCCGGCGCGCCTGCGATATCAGCGCGTCGACCGGCCCGCGCCCTGGTGGCTGGGCGGGGGAGCGGTCCGCGGACACGTGGGGCGGCATGGCGCACTCCGATGCGGGGACGGTAGGGCCGAGGCGGCGGGAGGGACCGCTACGACTGTTGCACAGCCGGCGGCGCCCCGTAAGGGATTTGGCAAGACGCGATGCGAGGGTGCATCCGGCATATGCCACAGTCTTCCCCGGGCGGCTGACCGGCACTTTTGGTGTAGCCGCCCCGGTGGCCAAGGCGTAGACGACGTACGCGATTTGGCGGTCGTTCGGAGGCGGTGCCCGGATATTCAAGCGTGTGTTCTACGGTCGTGTGTTCCCTCCCGGCGGGCTGCCTGCCGCCGATCACCGAAGAAGTGACGTAGGTCACATGGATTGGTTGGGGCTCATGCGTAATGCGAACGGCCCCTTCGGGCTCCTAAGGACAACGGCACAACCGGCCGACCTGACGACCCGCAGGGGAGACCGACCATGGACACCACTCTCGAGCAGTCCGCCCGCGCCCGCCTGATCACCGCGGACGGGCGGGAACTCCCCGTGCCCGCCACCCTGCGCTACGCCTCCACCGACCCGCTGGCCGTGCACGTCGACTTCCCGCCCGAGGCCTCCCTCGACGGCGAGGCGGTCTCGTGGACCTTCGCCCGCGCCCTGCTGGAGGAAGGACTCGAAGGGCAGGCCGGGGCCGGGGACGTGCACCTGTGGCCGTGCGGAGGGTCCCGTACCGTGCTGGAGCTGCACTCGCCCGCCGGCCTGGCCCTGCTCCAGTTCGACACCCCGGCGCTGCGCCGCTTCCTGCTGCGCAGCTACGCGGTGGTCGCGTCCGGCCAGGAGGACCTCGCCACGGCCGTCGACCGCGGTCTGAGCGCCCTCTTCGGCACGGTCTGACCGGGCGGCCCGCCGCGCCGGGCCTCCCCGGAGGGGCCCCGGTGCCCGGCGCGGCCGTGCCCGCGCCGGCGTCAGTAGCGCAGCACTCCGGCGATCCCCTGCGCGTCGCCCAGGGTGCCGTCGGGAACGAAGCGCACGTCCGCGCCCGTCTCCAGGCACTGCTCGACGATCTCGTCCACGATGTCCTCGCGGGCGCCCGGCTCCTCGCTCTCCGCCGGAACCAGATGGCCGCCGGCGGAGTCGCGCACCGTCACGCGGTAGTTCTCCTCGACGGCCAGCAGCCGGATCCGGCCCTCCCGCGCGGTCTGCCAGACCTCGTCGACGCCGGCCGCGTACTCCTTGCGTCCGCGGGCCCCCTCCAGTTCCCGGGCCACCGCCTCGGTGTCGCCCCGCGTCTCCTCGCCGTGCACGGGCCCGATCGCCCGCCAGACGGCCTCGGGGGTGGCGTGCGCCAGACCGCCGTGCTGGACGGGCACCGCGCACTTGGCGACGCTGCCGACCTCCTCCAGGGCGGACAGCGCGGCCGGCTCGCCGGTGATGTACAGCCGGCGCGGATGCTCGCGCAGGACCGCGCTCATCGCGCCGTCCGCCTCCCGCAGGAACTGGCGGGTGCTCTGGTCCCGGAACGTGCTCGGCGCGTCGCCGATCTGCATCCGGCGCTCGGCGTCGAAGTTCTCGACGAGTTTCCTGGTCAGCGGGAAGCCGCCGGTGTGGTCCTCCGTGACCCGGTCGACGCCGCCGCTCCACAGCGTCACGCGGTCCGCGGAGACGGACAGTATCCAGAACGGGCGCTCGGCGGTCCGCGCGGAGACCAGGTTGCGGGTCAGGAAGGTGTCCGAGAGGACCACGCGCTCCGGAACGGTACGGGTCAGCGACCACACCTGGTGCTCGCCCGGGGCGGCGAAGATCGCCAGTCCGTCCTCGGCGTACGTCAGGTCCACCTCGGCGAGCGCCTGGTCGAGCTGCCGGACGACGTCGTTGCGCTGCTCCCGGCTGACCTGGGGGTTGGTCTCCAGTTGCCGCTTGGCCTCGGCCACGACGTTGCGCAGCCGGACCGGATCCTGTGCGTTGTCGGGCTCGCGGCGGTGTGTCGGCGTCAGCACCGACACCGCCGGGTAGGGGCGCGGACGCCGCAGCTCGGTGAGGATCGAGGGACTCAGCTCGTGCTCCATGACAGCACGATAGGTCCGATTCGCACTTCAGGCATTCGGGGCAACTCGACTGGCGCGCGGGGCCTTTCGCTGGTACGGCGCCGGAGGTGCCGCGGGCCCTGCGGCGTGCCCCGTCCGGGACCGCCCGCGAGCCGGGTCGCACGGGTCGGCGCGGCCCCGTTCGCCGACATTGGAGAAGTCTTTGCCCTTGCCCGGTTCCCGGCGCTCCACCCCTGGTACGAGGCCCTTTCCGCAATGTTCCGGAAGCAAAGTGCGGCCGGAACGAGCGGGCCACGGTGGCAACCGGGTGACGTCCGCGTTGACCGCGCTGGCCGCCCTCCGCCTGGCCGAGCAGGGCGAGAAGGTGCGCAGCTTCGCCGTCGATTTCGTCGGGCAGAGCGACCACTTCGTCGCCGACGACCTGCGCGCCACCCCCGACACGCCGTTCGTGCACGACGTGGCGCGCGCCGCCGGCACCGACCACCAGGACATCGTGCTCGACGCGCACGCCCTCGCCGACCCGGAGATCCGCCGGAAGGTGGTCCGCGCCCGCGACCTGCCGATGGGCTTCGGCGACATGGACTCCTCCCTGTACCTGCTCTTCCGCAGCATCCGGGACCACTCCACCGTCGCCCTGTCCGGCGAGTCCGCCGACGAGGTCTTCGGCGGCTACCAGCAGTTCTTCGACGAGGAGGCGCGCCGCGTCGACACCTTCCCCTGGCTGGTGCGCTTCCAGCGCGACTTCGGCGACGACGCCGGTGTCCTGCGCCCCGACCTCGCCCGGGCCCTCGACCTGCGCGCCTACGTCGCCGACGGCTACCGCACCGCCATCGGCGCCGTGAGCCGCCTCGACGGCGAGAGCGACTTCGAGTTCCGGATGCGGCAGATCTGCCACCTCCACCTGACCCGCTTCGTCCGGGCCCTGCTCGACCGCAAGGACCGGATGAGCATGGCGGTCGGCCTGGAGGTCCGCGTCCCCTACTGCGACCACCGCCTGGTCGAGTACGTCTACAACGCGCCCTGGGCCCTGAAGTCCTTCGACGGCCGGGAGAAGAGCCTGCTACGGGAGTCGACCGCGGACCTGCTGCCCAAGTCCGTCTACGACAGGGTCAAGAGCCCCTACCCGTCCACCCAGGACCCCAAGTACGCCCTCGCCCTCCAGGACCACGCCAAGGACCTGCTCGGCCGGCCGGGGCACCCGGTCTTCGACCTCGTGGACCAGGAACGGCTGCGCCGCCTCGCGCACAGCGACACCCCCCTCGGCGGCAACCAGGCGGCGCGACGCGGCCTGGAGCGGACGCTCGACCTGGCCGTCTGGCTGGACCTGTACCAGCCCCGGATCGTCTCCGGCTGAGGCCGGTCAGCCGCTCGCGTCCGGCTCCCGGTCCGCGCCGCACGAGCTGCCGTCGGCCGGCAGGGAGCCGTACAGCAGGAAGTCGTTCACCTTCTTGTGCACGCACCGGGAGGACAGGTACCCGGTGTGCCCGTCGGCCCGGTTGTCGAGCACCACGGCGGACGGGCCGAGCCGCCGCGCCGTCTCCAGCGTCCAGCGGTACGGGGTCGCCGGGTCGCCGCGGGTGCCGACCAGCAGCATCCTCGCCGTGTCGACGTTCTTCACCTTCTCGCGGATGAAGTCGGTGCCCTTGGGACGGCCGTAGCACATCAGCAGCTCGTTCAGCCGGGCGCGGCCGAAGACCGGCGAGGCCTGCTCGTACTCGGTACTCAGCCGGCCGAGGTCCCTGGTGAGCTGCGCGGCGCCGGGCCGGTCGGGGTCGTCGGCGCAGTTGACCGCCATGGTCGCGGCGGGCTGGTTGTCGGACGGTATCTCGGCGGAGCCGACCAGTCCGCCGTCCGCCGGACGCGGCGCGCTGCGCCGTTCCGGCAGGGCGCCGCCCCCGGCGGTGAAGGCCTCGATGCCGTGCGTGTCACCGTCCTCCACCAGGGAGGCCATCGCCCGTTCCAGGGTGGGCCACAACCGCCTGCTGTAGAGCGCCTGCCCGACGGCCCGGGCGAGGTCCTGCCCCGACAGCCTGCCGCCGAACCCGTTCGGCACCGGGTTCGCGTCGAGCGAGCGGACGAGCTGGACCATCTGGTCGCCGGCCGCGCGGCGGTCGTCGCCCAGCGGGCAGGCGAGGTCCCGCACGCACCAGTCGAGGAAGTCGTCGAGCGCGGTCTGCTGCGCCTCGGCGGCGACCAGCCCCTGCTCCGCCGGCGGCTCGGTCAGGGTGTCGACCCCGTCGAGGGCCATCCTGCCGACCTTGCCGGGGAACAGCGCCGCGTACACCGCGCCGAGCCGGGTGCCGTAGGAGAAGCCCAGGTAGTCGAGCCGGTCGTCGCCGAGCGCCTGACGGATCACGTCCAGGTCCCGGGCCGCGTCGACGGTGCCCATGTGCGCCTGGACCGGGCCCGAGCGCCGGGCGCACTCGGCGGCCGTCCGCTGCCAGGCCGTGAGTTTCTCGCGGGCGACCTTCGGGTCGCCGAGGTTCCCGTTCCCACTGGTCAGCTGCGAGGCCCGGTCGTCCGTGCCCAGGCCGCAGCCGACCGGAGAGGACCTGCCGACGCCCCGCGGGTCGAAGGCGACCACGTCGTAGCCGTTGGTCAGGTCCATGAACCGTCTGCCGTCGTTGGTCAGTCCGGGCACGCCCGCGACACCGGGGCCGCCGAAGTCGAGCAGCACCGAGCCCCGCGAGGGGCCGGTGGCCCGGTAGCGGGCCAGGGCGAGGTCGAGGCTGCCGGCGCCGGGGTGCGCGTAGTCGAGGGGAACGGTGACCTTGCCGCACTGCATGTCCTTCGGGGCGCCCGCCTCGCACGCCGACCACGCCACCCTCTGGCGGTAGAACCGGTTCAGGTCCGGCACGTCGCCGTCGGCCCCCGCGGGCAGTCCCGCGCCGAGAAGGACGAGCGTGGCGGCCCCGACGCACGCACCGCGCCGGGCCGCGCGCCGCGTCGACAGCTTGGCCAGCATGGGCGCCTCCAGCAACGCTCCGCCGCGGACCGGGAACAGGCCTTCGCCCACCTTAGGAGGCCCCTTTGAACGCCGCCTCCCGGCGGCCGGCCGCACGGTCGCCGCACCGGGACCCACCGCCCGGCATCGGCGGCTTCGCGCACGTTCGATAACAGGCCCCCCGATGGAGTGAAAGGACGACAGGCCATAACCCCAAATCCTTCACCAGCGTTTTACGGGATGCGGGTGAGCGCCCGCGACCATGTCTGGAAGGCAGGGAACCTATGAAACGGGTCACCCGGAACAGTGTGATCGCCGTGGCCGCCGCCTCCGGCGCGATGGCGATGGCCATGCCGGTGTCCGCCTTCGCGGCGGACGGCGGCGCCGCGGCGGAGGGTGCCGCGGTCGGCTCGCCCGGTGTGCTCTCCGGCAACACCATCCAGCTGCCGGTGGACGTTCCGGTGAACGTGTGCGGGAACACCGTGGACGTGGTGGGGCTTCTCAACCCCGCGGCGGGCAACCGGTGCGCCAACGCGTCCGACGGGAGGGACCGGAAGCCGGCAGCCGACGGCGCGGCGGCACAGGCAGGCTCACAGGATTCCCCGGGTGTGGTCTCCGGCAACACCATCCAGCTGCCCGTGCACGTTCCGGTGAACGTCACCGGCAACAGCGTGAACGTGGGGGGCATCGGCAACCCGGCCTCCGGCAACACGTCCACCAACACCCCGGGCGACCACGTCGCCCCGACGCCTGTGCCGCCCGTGCGGTCCGAGCCGCAGCCGCTGCCGAGGCCCGTGACGCATCCCGAGCCCGCGGCCGTGCCCCAGGCGCAGGCGTCGCTCGCCCACACCGGCGCGGATCAGACCGTGCCGGTAGCGGCCGCGGGGGCGGCCCTGGTGCTCGGCGGAGCCGTCCTGTACCGGCGTTTCCGGCCCGCCGCGTACCGCTGACGCGGCCCGCGACCGCGGCGGAGGCCCACCGGACCTGACCGGTGGGCCTCCGCCCGGTGGGGACCACGCCCGAGGGACCCGCACCGTAAACCTGTTGCCGTGGACGTCTGCGGTCTGTTCCAGTCGGCGTATGGATCACACCGCGGTACTCGCCCTGTACGACCGGGACCTGCGCGAGGGCGCTCGCCCCGACGGCCCCGGCCTGCGCGTGGAGCGCGCCGGGAAGGTGGTGCGCCAGGTCGGCGCGGAGCAGGACTGGAACGGCGTGCTGTGGTCGGACCTGGACGAGGCCTCCGTGGACGCCGCGATCGCCGAACAGACGGCCCGCTACGGCGAGTCCGGCCTCGCCTTCGAGTGGAAGGTGTACGGGCACGACCGCCCCGCGGACCTCGGGCGGCGCCTGCTGGCCGCCGGCTTCACCCCCGAGCCGCAGGAGGCGCTGATGGTCGGCGAGATCGCCGATCTGCACCTCGACGCCGACCCGCCCGAGGGCGTCCGCCTGCGCACGGTCACCGACGAGGCGGGTGTCGACCTGCTGGTCGGCGTGCACGAGCAGGCGTTCGGTACGGACGGCTCCCGTCTGCGCCACCGCCTCCTCGCCCGGCTCGCCGCCGAGCCGGACACGCTCGTCGCCGTCGTCGCCCTCGCCGGTGACGTGCCGGTGAGCGCGGCGCGCATGGAGCTGGTGCCCGGGACGCCGTTCGCGGGCCTGTGGGGCGGTGGCACCGCAGAGGGCTGGCGGGGCCGGGGCATCTACCGCGCCCTCGTCGCCCACCGCGCTCGTGCCGCCGCCGACCGCGGTTACCGCTATCTCCAGGTCGACGCCTCCAGCCAGAGCCGCCCCATCCTCGAACGCCTCGGCTTCGTCGCGCTGACCACCACGACGCCGTACGTGTACGAGCCGTGAGCCGCCTCCCGGACCGAACGGGGTCGCCGGCTCAGCGGTGACCCGCCTCCCGGGCCGAGCCGGGGTGCCGGCTCAGCGGTGACCCGCCTTCGCCCGGTCCAGCGCGGTGACACCCACCGCGGCGAGGGCGATCTGGATGAGCCACTCGATCCAGTCGACCCCCTTGGTGTCGGCGACACCGAGTGCGGAGGCGATCGCCGCACCGACCAGGGCGGCCACGATGCCGATGAGGATCGTCCAGAGAACGCCTATGTGCTGGCGGCCGGGAACGACGAGCCGTCCCAGGACACCGATGATCAAGCCGATGACGATGGCACTGATGATGCCGGTGATCTCCATCTTCCGCCCCTCTGCGTCGTGACCCCCGCGCCCTTCGAATGCCCGCTGGAACCGGAGCCACACCGGTCGGTTCCACCGCCCCGGCTTGACATGCAGGCAAATGCCTGCATAACTGGAGTGTGCAATCACGCGGCGACTCGGGGATGGACACGGTCTTCAAGGCACTCGCCGACGAGACCCGCAGACGGCTGCTGGACCGTCTGCACGAGCACAACGGGCTGACGCTGGGCGAGCTGTGCGCGCGCATCGACATGACGCGCCAGTCGGTCACCCAGCACCTGGCCGTACTGGAGGCCGCCAACCTGGTCAGCACGGTGCGGCGGGGGCGGGAGAAGCTGCACTACCTCAATCCGGTCCCGCTCCACGAGATCCAGGAGCGGTGGATCGACAAGTTCGAACGCCCGCGTCTGAGCGCGTTGGGCGCCGTGAAGCGACGAGCCGAGGAAGCCATGGCCAACCCGCCGAGCTATGTGTACGTCATCTACATCGAGAGCACGCCCGAAACGGTCTGGGACGCCCTCACGGACGCCGACCTGACCGCCGTGTACTGGGGCCACCGCAATGTCTCGGACTGGCGGCCCGGCTCCCGCTGGGAGCACGTCCGCACGGACGGTTCGGGCGTCGCCGACGTGGTCGGCGCCGTGGTCGAGGCCGACCGCCCCACCCGTCTGGTGACGACCTGGGCCGCGCCCGAGGACGCGGAGCGGCCCGACAGGCACTCCCGGGTCACCTTCGACATCCGGCCGCACGGGGACATCGTCCGCCTCACCGTCACCCACGAGGACCTCAACGACGAGGGCGAACTCGCCGACGTCTCGGGCGGTTGGCCCGCGGTCCTGTCCAATCTCAAGTCCCTCGTGGAGACGGGCAGTCCGCTTCCCCAGGAGCCCTGGCTGGTGCCCGGTCACTGACCCGGGGGAGCTGGTCCCGGGGCAGCCGGTCCGCTCACGCGCGGGCCGGTCCGGACTTCTCGCACCGTTCGTGCATCGCATACCGGTCCTCACCGCACGCCTGCGGCTCCAGGCGGCGGCGCAACTGGTGCAGGCCCCGGCGGGCGTGGCTCTTGACGGTGCCCAGCGGCCAGCCCGTGCGCGCCGCGATCTGCGTCTGGGTCAGGTCCTCGAAGAAGGCCAGACGCAGCACACGCCGCTGGGCGGCCGGGAGCCGGTCCAGCTCGTACCGGACCAGGACGCGGTCCAGGGCGGCCTCCGGCCGGCCGCCGGCCGGATCGGCGGTGCCCAGGGCCGACCCGGCGGCCGCGACCAGTTCCCCACGACGGGTCCGGGCGGACAGCGCGTCGGCGATCTTGCGCCGGGTGATGCCGACGATCCACCCGGCGAGCGGGCCGCGTTCGGGCCGGTAGCCGTGCCTGCCCCGCCAGACGCCGAGGAAGACCTGCTGGGTCACGTCCTCCGCCTCCTTGGGGTCTCCCAGGGACCGCCAGGCCAGCGTGTGCACCAGTGCCGACCAGCGGCGGTAGGCGGCGGCGAGGCAGGCGTCGTCGCCCGCCACCAGGCCGCGCGCGAGCTCCTCGTCGGGTGCCCGCGCGGACACCTCCGCGAGACGGTCCGCAGCGGAAGCACAAGCGGAAGCCGACGCGGCAGCGGGATGCGCGGTGTCGGTCAGGACGGAGGTCGGATGCGGTGTCATGACGACGGCTCCTGTGACGGTTCCCGGGGCTCGCCCCCGTGCCGCCATCGTGTGAGCCCCGGCGTGCCCCCTCAACTTGCATCGATCCTGCGTCGTTTCCCGGACGGGCGCGGCTCCTCACTCGCGTCCGCGGGCACGCTTGAAGCGGGCCAGTCCCTCGGACAGTTCCACGACCGGGTCCGGGTAGTCGAGGGCGGCCCGCGCCTGCCCCTGGAGCTTCCACGGCTCGTGCACGGCCGGCCCGTCCAGCCCGGCGAGTTCGGGCACCCAGCGGCGTACGTACGTGCCGTCGGGGTCGTACCGCTTGGCCTGGATGACCGGGTTGAGCACCCGGTTGGGCCGGGTGTCCGTGCCGGTGCCCGCCATCCACTGCCAGTTGAGCTGGTTGTTGGCGATGTCGCCGTCGACCAGGTACCGCAGGAAGTGCCGCGCGCCCACCCGCCAGTCGACGTACAGGGTCTTGGTGAGGAAGCTGGCGGTCAGCAGGCGGCCCCGGTTGTGCATCCAGCCCTCGTGCAGCAGCTGGCGCATGGACGCGTCGACGATCGGGTAGCCGGTGCGGCCCTCCCGCCACGCCTCGACGTCCTCGCGCGCCGATCGCTCGGACCGCCACCGGTCGTGCTTCGTGCGGTAGTCGGCGCTCGCCGCGGCGGGCCGCGCAGCCAGCACCTGGCGGTGGAAGTCGCGCCAGGCGAGCTGCCGTACGAAGGCCTCCGCGCCCGGACCGCCCGCGCCGCGGGCCCGGTGCACGAGCTCGACCGGCGAGAGGGTGCCGAAGTGCAGGTGAGGGGAGAGCCGGGACGTGGCGTCGCCGGCCAGGTCGTCGTGGCGCTCCTCGTAGGCGCCGACGCCGGAGCGCAGCCAGGCCGCCAACCGCTTGCGGCCCTCCGCCTCGCCGCCCGGCGCCAGTCCCGCCGACAGGTCCGCGGCGGCCGGCCGGGAAGGCAGCTCCTCGGAGGCGACGCCGTCCGGCACGCGGATGGTGCGGGGGGCGCCGAGCGGAGCGCGCAGCCGCTGCCCCGACCACTGCCGGAAGTAGGGGGTGAAGACGGCGAAGTGGTCCGAGGAGGACGGTGTCAGTGCGCCGGGTGTGACGACCGTGGTCACCGTGTCGTGCACGTGCAGCCGGCGTCCGTCCGCCTCCAACGCGCGCCGCAGCCGCTCCTCGCGGCGGTGGGCGAAGCCGCTGACGTCGGCCGCCATGTGGACCTCGTCGGCATCGGCGTCGCGGGCCACCTCGCACACCTGGTCGACGAGGCTGCCGCCGCGGACGACCAGCCGGCCGCCGCGCCAGCGCAGTTCCGCGTCGAGGCCGTGGAGGCAGTCGGCGAGGAACGCCAGCCGGTTCGGGGCGGCGAAGCCGGCCCCGTCCACGGCCCGGTCGCGGACGAACAGCGGGACGACGTGCCGGGAGCCGTCGAGGGCGGCGCGCAGCGGCGGGTGGTCGTGCACCCGCAGGTCGGCGGTGAACAGGACGACCGAGACGTTCATGTGCGGTCTCCGTGGAGGGGACGGGAAAGGCCGGACGGAGCGCTCCGGAACGCTCCGGAGCGCTCGGATCGCTTCGGGCGCGGCGCGTCCGGCGGATGCGGGCGTCAGCGCACGGAGGTGCGTTCCCCCGCCGGGGTGAGCCGGGCCTGCTCGGCCGCCGCCCCGGCGATGTTGCGCGCCATCCCGCCGAACACGAGCGCGTGGAAGGGCGAGACACTCCACCAGTAGGCGTGCCCCAGCAGCCCGTGCGGATGGAACACCGCGCGCTGGCGGTACAGCGTGCGGCCCCGGGCGTCGGTACCGACGCGCATCTCCAGCCAGGCCAGACCCGGCAGCCGCATCTCGGCCCGCAGCCGGAGCAGCAGTCCCGGCTCGATCTCCTCCACGCGCCAGAAGTCGAGCGAGTCGCCGGCCCGCAGCCGCTGCGCGTCACGGCGGCCCCGGCGCAGCCCGACCCCGCCCGCCAGCCGGTCGAGGCCGCCGCGCAGCGCCCAGGCGAGGGGGAAGGAGTACCAGCCGTGGTCGCCGCCGATGCCCTCGACGACCCGCCACAGGGCCTCGGGCGGGGCGTCCACCGTGCGTTCCCGCCGGTCCGTGTAGAGGCTGCCACCGGCCCAGTCGGGATCGGTGGGCAGGGGGTCGCTGGGCGCGCCGGGCACCGACGCGGACGACCAGCGGGTCGTCACCTGCGCGTCGCGGACCCGTCGCAGGGCCAGCCGCACCGCCTCGTCGAAGCCGATCGGATGCCCGGGAGGGTCGGGCACGTACCGCAGGATGTCGTGCTCGCGGCAGACCACTTCGTGGCGCAGCGACTCGGCGAGCGGCCGCGCGATGGCCGCCGGTACGGGGGTGACCAGGCCGATCCAGTGACTGGACAGACGGGGGGTGAGGACCGGGACGGGGACGATGACCCGGCGGGGCAGGCCCGCCACCGCCGCGTACCGCAGCATCATGTCCCGGTACGTCAGGACGTCCGGCCCGCCGATGTCGAAGGCCCGGTTCACGTCGGCGGGCATCCGCGCGCTGCCCACCAGGACGCGCAGGACGTCGCGCACGGCGATCGGCTGGATGCGGGTGCCCACCCAGCTGGGGGTGACCATCACGGGCAGGCGCTCGGTGAGGTAGCGCAGCATCTCGAAGGAGGCGGAGCCGGAGCCGATGATGACGGCGGCGCGCAGGACGGTGGTCGGCACACCCGAGGCCAGCAGGATGGCGCCGACCTCCGCACGCGAGCGCAGATGCGGGGACAGCTCCCGCCGCGGCACACCGGTGGGGGTCAGGCCGCCGAGGTAGACGACGCGCCGCACGCCCGCGGCCCGGGCCCGCTCCCCGAAGACGCGCGCGGCCCGGCGGTCGGTCTCCTCGAAGTCCTTGCCGGTGCCGAGGGCGTGCACCAGGTAGTAGGCGACGTCGACGTCCCGCAGGGCCGCGGCGACCGACTCCGGGTCGGTGACGTCCCCACGCACCACCTCCGTGCGAGCCGCCCACGGATGGTCGCGCAGCTTGCCGGGGGAGCGGGCCAGGCAACGCACCCGGTGGCCGGCGTCGAGCAGTTCCGGGACCAGCCGGCCGCCGATGTACCCCGTGGCGCCCGTCACCAGGCAGAGCGGCCCGTCGCCCGTGTCCTCACCGTTCATCGGCCTCGGTCCCTCGTATGTCGGTGCCTTGTGACCGTCCGGATCACTTCTCCATCACTTCCACCGGGACGGCCCTCGCGGATGCGTGCCCGGCGCTTTCCGTGGGCCGATCGCGTGGCCGAGGCTGCCGCAGCGCGCCGGCCGGGGAAAGGATTCCGCCGAGGCCGTCGGGCGAGGTGCCGGTGCGGCCCGCCGTTCGTGTACGAGGTGGGACGACGGCACGACGCCAAGGAGAACGTCATGAAGTACTACCTGCTCAGCGTGATCCAGCCGGCCGAGGGCGAGCCGCCCTCGGCCGAGGCGCTCGCGCGGATCATGCGCGACGTCGAGGGCTTCCACCAGGAGCTGCGCGAGGCGGGCGCCTGGGTCTTCGCCGGCGGGCTGCACGGCCCGGAGACCGCCGTCGTCCTGCGCCCCCGGGGCGGTGAGGTGCGGGTCACCGAAGGCCCCTACACCAAGGGCGACGAGTACCTGGGCGGCCTGTGCCTCATCAAGGCGTCCGACCTGGACGCGGCCCTGGAGTGGGGCCGGAAGGCCGGCCTGGCCACCACCCTCCCCATCGAGGTGCGGCCGTTCCTGCATCCGGCCGGGGACTGATGCCCGGCGCGGACGCCGTCGAGGCCGGCGCCGAGTACGGCCGCGCCGTCTCCGGCCCACCGGAGCAAGGGATTTGACTGGTCTATACCCTTGACTGGTACAGGCCAATGCGGTTGAGTGCCCCCAACCCCCCACCGCGGCCGCCCCCCACCGTGCCCGGTACTGCCGGCGCACGCACGCGAGGACCGGCTCCGTCCGGCCTCGCGGGGGTGCGGCCGTGCTTACCGGGTCCTCGAAGTCGTCCCGGGCGCCGACCTGTTCCGCTGACGTCCGGCCGCCGTGCGTGGTGTCATGCGCCTGACCATCCTGGCCGACGGTGTCATCGGCCGCCGGGGCGCTCTCCCGGGGGCGCGGCCACCGTCCGGACGAAGGGCACACCGCCATGCGCACCCCCCACGCGCTGCTCGCCACGACCGCGGCGCTCGCCGCCGTCGTGGCGCCCCCCGCTCCCGCGAGCGCCACGGCACAGGCTCCGGCCGCCGGGGCGTACTACGTCCAGAGCGTCACGACCGGTCTGGCCGCGGCGGCAGCCGGTGCCGGCGCCGTGGAACAGCACAACCCCAGGGGCGACGAGGACCACCAGCAGTGGAACCTGAGGGCGAACGGGCCGTCGTACGTCCTGGAGAACGCCGACCTGACCGGCACCTGCCTCGGCCGCTCGGGCGACCAGGCGCGCACCGTCGCCTGCGCCGGCGCGGAGGCGGCCTGGGAGATCGCACCGGCCGGAGACGACCAGTACACGCTCAAGTCACCCGGCATCGAACGCTACTTGACCGTCGCGGCCAAGCCGTCCGGCGCCAACTACCCCGCCCCGCTGGCCATCGGGTCCACGGGCGACCTGGCCCGCTGGTACCTCACCCCGGTGACGCCGAACACCCGGCCCATGCCGCCGGCGGACCGGCGCACCCTCGACCAGGTCACCTTCCTCACCGCCCACAACGCCTACGCCAACGGAGCCGACGGCGGCTTCGCCCCGCCGTTCGTCAACCTCTTCCCCAACCAGAGCCGCGGCATCGACCACCAACTCTCCGACGGTGTACGCGGGTTCATGCTGGACATCCACCAGACCCCGGACGGCGCGATCCTCTGCCACAACAGCTGCACGCTGGTCAGCAGGCCGGTCGCCCTGTGGGTGGACCTCCAGCGCATGGTGGACTTCCTGAAGGCGCACCCCGACCAGTTCGTCACCGTGTTCCTGGAGGACTACGTCGATCCGGGCGTCCTGCGCGCCGAACTCGCCCGTGTCCGCGGCCTGTCCGATGTGCTCTACCGGCCCGACCGGACCGGAGTGCGCAACGGCGGCTGGCCCCGGATGGCCGACCTGATCGCGGCGAACGACCGGCTGCTGATCTTCACCGACCACAGCCGCTCCGCCGACGAGGCCGCAGGCCTGACCCGGGACGGCTTCGGCGTGATGTACCAGCGCGAGTGGACGGTCGAGAACCACTGGTCGATGGGGCCGGGCCTCGGCGCGTCCGACTGGTCCTGCCACAGCCGCTGGTACGGCGCCGACCTCAACATCCCGCTGACGCACACCGAGCCGGGCTTCCGGCCGCTGTTCGTGATGAACCACTTCCGCGACAGCACGATCGCCGCCACGGCACAGACCGACAACACCAAACTCGCCGACCGCGCCCAGCGGTTCTGCGAGCCCGCAGCACGCAAGAAGCCCAACTTCCTCGCCGTGGACCGCTACGACCTGGGCGGCCCCGCGGCGGCCGTGGATGCGCTGAACACGCACGCATATCCCTGACATCCGCCCGTACGGCGCACGGGACCGCGGCACGCGGGTGTGCGAGACTCCGCCGATGACCTCCGAATCGATCACCGCGGACGCCGCGGGCACCTGGGAACTCGGCGGCCTGCCCGTCCACCGCATCGGCCTCGGCGCGATGCGGCTGACGGGCAGCGCCGCCTTCCACCTCGGCACACCGAGCGACAGGTCCCGCTCGATCGCCGTCCTGCGCCGGGCGGTCGAGCTCGGCGTGAACCACATCGACACGGCGGCCTTCTACTTCTCCGCCCGGCGCTCCGCCAACGAGCTGATCAACAGCGCCCTGTCGCCGTACCCGGACGGCCTGGTCGTCGTCACGAAGGTCGGTCCGTTCCGGAACTGCTCGGGGGAGTGGGGCCCCTCCGCGCGCCCCGACGACCTGCGCGGCCACGTCGAGGAGAACCTGCGTCAGCTCGGCCGCGACCACCTGGACGTGGTGAACCTGCGCCGGATGGGGCAGGACTCCATCGCCGAGCACTTCGGCGCGCTCGCCGAACTGCGCGAGGAGGGCCTGATCCGCCACCTCGGCATCTCCGACGTGGAGCCCCGCCACCTCGAAGAGGCCCGCGCCATCGCGCCGGTGGTGTGCGTGCAGAACCGCTTCGGGCTCGATCTCCACGACCCGGGCACCGACGAACTGCTGCGGGTCTGCGGCGAGGAGGGCATCGCCTTCGTGCCGTTCTTCGCCATCGCCGGGGAGGGCGGCTCCCAGGGGGCGGCGGGCGGTGCGCACGACGAGGAGGTCGCGGCCGTCGCGAAGGCCCACGACGCGACACCCGCACAGGTCCGGATCGCCTGGACCCTCCAGCAGGGCCCGCACGTACTGGCCATCCCCGGCACCGGCAACCCCGACCACCTCGCGGAGAACGTGGCCGCGGGCGCCCTGCGCCTCACAGAGGAGGAGATGGCCGGTCTCGACGCACTGCACACCGGGACCGACTGAGCGTCCTCCCGCGCCCGCCGGCCCCGGCCGCGGCGTCCGGTCACGGTCAGTCCAGCTGCCGGTGCAGGAACGCCACGGTGCTCTGCCAGGCGCGGTCCGCCGAGCCGGGCTCGTGGCTGGGGCGGTGGTCGTTGAAGAAGGCGTGGCCGGCCGGGTACAGGCGGAAGTCCGCGGTGACGCCCGACTGCCGCCGGATCGTCTCGCCCAGCTCCTCGACCTGCTCCGGCGAGATGCTCCGGTCCTGTTCCCCGTAGTGGCCGAGGAGCTGGGCGCGCAGCCCGGAGAAGTCGGGCAGCTCGCCGCGGACGACGCCGTAGAACGGCACGGCCGCGCTCACCCGCGGCTCGATCGCCGCGAGGTACAGCACGAACCCGCCACCCATGCAGAAGCCGACCGCGCCGACCGTGCCGGAGGTGACCTCTGGCAGGGACAGCAGATGACCGACGGCGCCGGAGAGCAGTTCGACACCGCGGGAGACCGGCAGGGCCTTCGTCATCCGCAGGGCTTCGTCGGCGTCGTGCGCCACGCTGCCGCCGTACAGGTCGGGTGCCAGGGCGACGAAGCCCTCGGCGGCGAGCCGGTCGGCCACGTCGGCGATGTGGTCCGTCAGCCCCCACCACTCCTGGATGACGAGGACGCCCGGACCGCTGCCCGACGGGGGCAGCGCGAGATAGCCGTGCGCGGTGACTCCCGCGCTCGGGAAGGTGACGTTCTGCCGGGCGGGCGTCTCGGCGGGCCTGGGCCGCTCGGACATGGCGCTCAACTCCTTGCCGGGTTGCGGATCGGCGCCCCGCCGGGGCTGACGGAGGGCCTCCACGGATCCTTACCGCGTTCGCCGTGCCGATTCCGCCCGCCGTTCACGGTCCGGTTCGCGCCCCTTCGTACGCTACTGCCGGCGGTCCGGTCGCGCGGCGGGCCGCCGGAGCGCACCAGGGCGCGGGTGCGCGCATCCCCGCGGCCATTCCCGGCGGCTCCTTCCATAATGGGCGGGCGGCGAGGCCGCGAGCGGATCACGGCGCCAGACTGACTACAATCATGTAGACGATCTACGACTGTGGGTGACGACGGGGTGAGGAAGTACCCATGACCGACGACGACAAGGATGAACGCAGGCCGGCCGGCGAGCTCGAAGCCAGCGTCATGGCCGTCCTGTGGGCGGCCGGCGCCCCCCGGACCCCCGGCCAGGTCCAGCTGGGCCTCGGCGCCGGGCTGGCCCGCACCACGGTCACCACCATCCTGACCCGGCTGCACGACAAGGGCGTGGTCGAGCGTCGCCGCCAGGGCCGGGGGTACGCCTACTACCCGGTCCAGGACGCGCACGGGCTGACCGCCCGCCGCATGCACTCCGAGCTCGACCGCGACACCGACCGCGAGACGGTCCTCGCCCGCTTCGTCGCCCAGCTCAACCCCGACGACGAGCGCGTCCTGCGCGACCTGCTCGAATCAGGTGAGCGATGACCCCAGCCCTGCTTCTGCTCCTGCCCCTGCTGCTGCCGTTCGCCGCGCCGGCGCTGGCCCGGCGCGCGCTCGACCGCCTCGCCCCCGTCACCGCGCTGTGGATGATCACCCTCTTCGCGGTCGTGCTCGCCGGCTGCTCCGTCGCCGCGCTCGGCGCCTTCGTCCTCTCCGGCCTGCTCAAGCTGCCCCTCGTCGCGGCGCTGGGCAAGCTCGTCCACCCGCTGCCCACCGCCTCCGACCTGGTGGTCGTCCCGACGGCCGCGGTCTCCGTCGGGGCGCTCGCCGTGTGCGCGTGGACGCTCGGGCGCGCCGCGCTCAGGGAGTTCCGCGCCTTCCGCAGCGCGCAGACGGAGGCCGGCCGCAGGCCCGCCGCCGGCGACCTGTGCGTGGTGGACTCCCCGCACCCGGACGCCTACGCGCTGCCCGGCCGCCCGCACCGCATCGTCGTCACCACCGCGATGCTCCGCAGCCTCGACGCGGCCGAGCGCGAGGCGCTGTTCGCCCACGAGCGGGCCCACAACCGGGGCGGGCACCACTACTTCCTGGCCGCCGCCGAGCTCGCCGCCCACTGCCATCCCGCGCTGCGGCGGGTCCGCGGGGCGATCCGCCTCGCGGCCGAGCGCGCGGCCGACGAGGCCGCGGCCGCGGCCGTCGGTGACCGCCGCCTGACCGCCCGCGCCATCGCGCGCGCCGCCCTGGCCGGCCAGGAGGCCCGCTCCGTGCGCCCGGAGTTCGCCCCCGCCGCCACCTCCGGCCCGGTCCCGCACCGCGTCAAGGCCCTCCTGACCGCCCCGCACGTCACGCGCCGCGCCGCGACCCGGATCGCCGCGCTGCTGATGGCCTGCGCCGCGGTCTCCTTCGCCGCCTCGGCGACCGGCATGATCGACTTCCATCACCGGGTCGAGGTCGCCCAGGGCGACACCTCCCGCTGAACCCCTGCCGACCGGTGCCCGGGATGACTGGCGCCAACGACGTTTTACGTATAACCTCACCCGACGATCGCCCGCTCCGAAAGGCCCCGATGAGACGCATCGCCCTGATCACCCTCGTCGTCGACGACTACGACGAGGCGATCCGCTTCTACACCGGAGCGCTCGGCTTCCGTCTCGCCGAGGACGCCCCGCGCCCGGACGGCTCCCGCTGGGTCGTCGTCGAACCGGGCGACGGGGCCGGGACCGCCCTGCTGCTGGCCCGAGCCGGGACCGCGCCCCAGCGCGCCCGGGTGGGCGATCAGACCGGCGGACGCGTCGGGTTCTTCCTGCACACCGACGACTTCGCCCGCGACCACGCCCGGATGCGGGCGGCGGGCGTGACCTTCCTGGAGGAGCCGCGCCGGGAGCCGTACGGCACGGTCGCCGTCTTCGAGGACCTGTACGGCAATCGCTGGGACCTGCTCCAGCCCGCCCCCGACGCGGGCTGACCCGCCGAACGCCACCACCGCCGAACACCATCACCGCTCGACTGCCCTAGGAAACGCCCCATGACCGCGCCCCGCATCGACACCGACACCCTCCGCCGGCTCCCCAAGGCCGTGCTGCACGACCACCTCGACGGCGGCCTGCGCCCCGCCACCGTCGTCGAACTCGCGGACGCGGTCGGCCACACCCTGCCCACCACCGACCCCGCCGAACTCGCCGCCTGGTACTACGACGCGGCCAACTCCGGCGACCTGGTCCGCTACATAGCCACCTTCGAGCACACCCTCGCCGTGATGCAGAACCGCGAGGGCCTGCTGCGCACCGCCGAGGAGTACGTCCTGGACCTGGCCGAGGACGGCGTCGTCTACGGCGAGGTCCGCTACGCCCCCGAACTGATGGTCAACGGCGGGCTGACCCTCACCGAGGTCGTGGAGACCGTCCAGGAGGGCCTCGCGGCGGGCATGGCCAAGGCGGCGGCCCAGGGCACGCCCGTCCGGGTCGGCACGCTGCTGTGCGGCATGCGGATGTTCGACCGCACCCGCGAGATCGCCGACCTGGCCGTCGCCCACCGCGACGCCGGTGTCGTCGGCTTCGACATCGCCGGCGCCGAGGACGGCTTCCCGCCCGCCGACCACCTGGACGCGTTCGAGCATCTGCGCCGCGAGAGCGTCCCGTTCACCATCCACGCCGGCGAGGCGCACGGCCTGCCCAGCATCCACCAGGCCCTCCAGGTGTGCGGCGCCCTGCGCATCGGGCACGGCGTGCGCATCACCGAGGACATCGTCGACGGCAAACTGGGCCGGCTGGCCGGCTGGGTGCGCGACCGCCGGATCGCCCTGGAGATGTGCCCGACCTCCAACCTCCAGACCGGCGCCGCCACCTCGATCGCCGAGCACCCCATCACCGAGCTGAAGGACCTCGGCTTCCGGGTCACCCTCAACACCGACAACCGCCTGGTGTCCGGCACCACGATGACCCGCGAGATGTCCCTGCTGGTCGAGCAGGCGGGCTGGACGGTCGAGGACCTGCGCACGGTCACGGTCAACGCCGTCAAGAGCGCCTTCATCCCCTTCGACGAGCGCGTGAGCCTGATCCGCGATGTGGTGTTGCCGGGCTACGAGTCCGCGCTCTGAAGCAGACCCCTGACGTAGGCGGCCTGTCCGGCGTGCTGGAGATCGTCGGACAGGACGCTGACCAGGCGCACGCCCAGGGTGACCGGGGGGTCCCAGCCCTCGTCGACGACGCTTTCCAGGTCCTTGGCGGTCAGTTGGCGCAAGGCCGTCAGGGTCTGCTCGTGCACGGCGTCGTAGTAGCCGGTCAGCAGCTCACCGGAGTCGACCCGTACCTCCGCGACCTTCGCCGGACTGTGCCCGTAGCCGGTGTCGTGGCGGTTCAGGGGGAGTCCGAAGCGCTTCTGCCAGTCCCGCGCCAGCCACACCTGGTCGAGGCCGAAGGCGTCGGCGACATGGTCGTCCTGTACGCGCGTGAGGTGCCAGACGAGCCAGGCCACGGAGTTGGCGTCGGCGGCGGGACGAGAGTTGAGCCAAGCGGCCGGCAGGCCGTCGACGACGGCATGGACCTCTTCCCGGATGCGGCCGTAGCCCTCGATGAGGATGTCCTTCGCGTGCATACGTCCACCTTGTCGCATCGCTTCCCGTCCCGCGTCCGGAACCCGGACTCCGTCAGACGGCTCCGGGCTCTTCCGGCCGGAGCAGGGTGATCAGGGCGCGGGCCGCCGGACTGGTGGCCTGTTCGGACGGCAGCAGGGCGACGGTCTCGTACTCCGTCTCCGCGGCGCCCTTGAGCGGCAGCGCGGTGAGCGAGGGCCGCTTGTGCCGGAAGTGGCGGGGGACGACGGCGATGCCCAGGTTCTCGTCGACCAGGTCGAGCAGGCCGTGCACGTCGTTGACCTCCAGGGCCACCGTGCGCCGGACGCCCGCGGCGGCGAAGGCGGCGTCCGTGGTCCGGCGCGGCCCCCAGTCCGGGTGGAAGTCGACGAAGACCTCGCCGTCCAGGTCCCGCGGCGTCAGGACGGCCTCGGCCGACGCGAGCCGGTGCCCCGGGTGACACAGCACCGTCATCGGCTCGCCGGCCAGGGACACCGAGCGCAACTGGTCGGTGTCCGCGCGGGTCCGGTAGGCGAACGCCAGGTCGAGCCGGCCGGCCGCGACCTCCTCCGCCAGCGCCCCCGAACCCGTCTGCCGCAGCCGTATCTCCACATCCGGATGCCGCCGCCGGAACGCGGCGAGCAGCCCGGCCACGTGCACCCCGGCGATGCACTGCTCGGTGCCCAGCGAGAGCGTGCCGCGCAGCACGCCCTGCACCGCCGCCACCGCCTCGTGCGCCGCCCGCACCTGCGCCAGGATCCGCTGCGCCTCGCCGAGCAGCGCGCGCCCGGCCTCCGTGAGCGTCACCCGGCGTGTGGTGCGCACGAACAGGGAGGTCTGCAACTCCCGCTCCAGCGCCCGGATCGACGCCGAGAGCCCCGACTGGGAGACCATCAGGCGTTCCGCCGCCCGGGTGAAGTGCCGGTCCTCGGCGACCGCGACGAAGTGCTGGAGATGACGCAGTTCCATGATTGAGCAGCGTAACCGTTGAATCCCATCGGATTCTCCTGTTGGACCGCTGCCCACGGGACGCGAGAGAGTGGGGACACCGGTTCCGCCGGAACCGTTCACCCCTGTGCCAACCCTGATGGAGTCGCGTTGTTCACCGCCCACCCCGACCGCTACGCGGACATGCCCTACCGGCGTACCGGACGCAGTGGCCTGAAGCTTCCCGCGCTGTCGCTCGGCCTGTGGCACAACTTCGGCCCGGACCGTCCGGTCGACACCCAGCGCGCCATCCTGCGCCGCGCCTTCGACCTCGGCGTCACCCACTTCGACCTGGCCAACAACTACGGCCCGCCGCCCGGCGCCGCCGAGTCCGCCCTCGGCGACGCGCTCCGCGCCGACTTCGTGCCGTACCGCGACGAGTTGGTGATCTCCACCAAGGCCGGCTACCTGATGTGGCCCGGCCCGTACGGCGAATGGGGCTCCCGCAAGTACCTGCTGTCCTCGCTCGACCAGAGCCTGAAGCGGATGGGCCTGGAGTACGTCGACATCTTCTACTCGCACCGCCCCGACCCGGACACCCCGCTGGAGGAGACCATGGGTGCCCTGCACTCGGCGGTCCAGCAGGGCAAGGCGCTCTACGTCGGCGTCTCCAACTACTCCGCGGAGCAGACCCGCGAGGCCGCCAGGATCCTGGGCGAACTGGGCACCCCGCTGCTGATCCATCAGCCCCGCTACTCGATGCTCGACCGGCGCCCCGAGGAGGAGGGCCTCCTGGACACCCTGGACGAGCTCCGGGTCGGCTCCATCGCCTACTCCCCGCTGGAGCAGGGCCTGCTCACCGACCGTTACCTCGACGGCATCCCCGAGGACTCCCGGGCGGCGAGCGACAGCCCCTTCCTCGACTCCGCCGCGGTGACCGGCGAACTGGTCGGCAAGCTGTGCGCGCTGGACGAGATCGCCAAGTCGCGTGGGCAGTCCCTGGCGCAGATGGCGCTGGCCTGGGTGCTGCGCGGCGGACGGGTCACCTCGGCCCTGGTCGGCGCGAGCAGCCCGCGACAGCTGGAGGACAGCGTCGCCGCGACGCGGTCCCTGGACTTCGACGCGGAGGAGCTGGCCCGCATCGACGCGCTCGTCGCGTCGTAGGACGCCTTCGGCCCACGACACGGGCCGGATGCGCGCTCGTACCGGCCCCGGCGGACACCCCGCCGGGGCCGGCCCTCGTCCCCGGGCGGGCACCCGGTCACCTCATGCCCCGGCGGGCACCCGGTCGAGGAAGCCGAGTACGGTCCGGATCCTGCCCTCGGCGTCCAGGGTGACCACGTCGGACCCGGCGACCGGCGCGGAGCCTCCTCCAGAGGGGGTACCCCCAGCCTCGCTCACCAGCTCCCAGGAGAAGCGTGCCGTGTGATGGTGCCCGTCGACGGCCCCGGTGAGCCGGAAGGCGAACCCGGGGAACTGCTCGCGGGCGGCGGTGATGACGGCGGTGATCTCTTCGTGGCCTCCGGCGTCGGTCAGGGGATCGGTGTAGCTGCCGTTCGGGGTCCAGGCGTCGGCCACGGCCTTCGTCCGGGCCTGGGTGTCCGGCGCGTTCCACGCCTCGAAGTAGCGGGTGACGGCGATCGTGTACCGGTCGGTCTGCGCGGACATGCTGAATCAGCCTCCATCGAGGTCGTCAACGCTGGTCGGAGCCCGGGTCCCGGTGATCGGCGACCCGATGGGACCACCCTGCCGCGCGGGTGTCGCCGGGGTCGATTACCGCGCGGGTCATGCCCGCGCGGTCACGGACTGTCGCGCTTTCGGCCACCTGGCGTGATGAATATGCCAGGAGACTGGCTGGAAAGTCGTGGTGACAGTGGTTCAGCAGTGAACATACTCGAATTCAGGGGCACTTCACCGCATAAAAGCCGTACGCAGGGCGAGGCGGGGCCGGCCGGGCGGCGACGCTACGGGGGAGGAGCAGTGCACGACGAATTCCTGTGCCATGTCACCGCGTACGGGGTGTGTGACGGCCGTCGCATCGGCGTACCGCTCGGCACCTACCGGGCGCCCACCCTGGCCCTGGCCCTGTGGTGGCTGCGTGACCGCGCCTCCTGGATCGCCGAGCGGCTCGACCCCGGCCCCGACACCCCCCATGTCCCGCCGGGCGCTCTGGTCCCGGTGCCGGAGTCCGTGCCCGACGTCCCCGGCATCCTGCGGGCCTGGTGCGCCGACCTTGCTCAACAGGGGATCGCGGCGGACGAGTTGACCGAGGGAAGGCTGGTGCGGATCGCCGCCAGTGACGAGACCACGGAATACGAGCTGCTCGCCGAGTCGGTGGACGCGCTGCGCATGCACCGGACCCTGCCCGCGCTCGTCATGCCGATGGCCTGACCGCCCGGTGACGTGACCGGTGCGCCGGCAGAGCACCCAGGAAGCCCGTGACCAGACCCCACAGGGCGGCGAGGCCCAGCGCACCCCAGAACCGGGGACGCAGCAGCAGCTCTCCGGAGAGGTTGCCGCCCACGTCTCCGATGCCGAGGAGCGACAGACCGTAGTGCGCGGAGATCCGGCCCACGGCACAGATCGTCAGGACCGTCAGCACCAGGGCGACGGCCATGCGCAGGGCGTGCCGCCAGGCCGGCGTCCCGGCCGGGGAACGCGCCGCCATCAGGAACGCGGCACCCAGCAGCAGCACCGCGTCCACGACCACCAGCCACCACACGCGGCCGTCGTGCTCGGCGAGCGTGCGCAGGTTGAGCGTGGAGACGTCCGGCGTGCGCAGCACCTCGTCGAGCAGCCGCGGCATCGGCAGCCCGAACGGGCCGTCCACCCGGCCGTCCCAGGTGGCTCCCAGGCCGATGGTGAACACCGGCCAGACCACGTTCGGCAGCCCGAGCAGGATCACGGCGAAGTGCTCCGCCGGGCGCCCGCGGGTGGCCGCCGTCACCAGCGCGACGACCAGTCCCACGGCCACGCACGCGAGCAGCAGGGCCACCATGGCGTACGCCGCCGGACGCACCGACTCCCGCCATCGCAGCAGCCGCGGCGGCAACGGCGCCCCGGGTGCCACCAGCAGGGCCAGCACCAGCACGCCCGCCAGCCACAGCAGCCCGAAGACCACGGTCAGCGGCACCTGCGCGGCGAAGCCGACCTCCGGCGCGGCGCCGAACAGGCCGCCGATGGCGCCGAGCACCCCGTTGCCCAGGTCGATGGCGAAGGTCTGCCGGGCGCCCAGCGCCAGTCCGATCAGCGCGAGCAGCCACAGGACGGCGATCCGGGCGGCCCACCCGGCCAGTTCCCGCGCCCCGGCCACCGCACGGTGCCGCAGCGGCCGCAGAAAGCCCGCGGCGACGACGAGCGCGCCGGCCAGCGTGACCGACAGCGGCATCACCGTGATGCCCGCGTGGGTCCGGGCGAGATCGCCCGCGTCGCCCGACAGCTCCACGCTGCCGCCGACCGACGTCACCAGGGTCGCGGCGACCACCCGGGGGAAGGCGTTGTCGGGAAGGCCAGCCGCACCGGCCGCCCACAGCCCGAGCGCGGCGACCACACCCATGGCCACCACCGCGGCCAGTACCGTGGCCAGGGCCTGTGCCCAGCCGTGGCGGGCCGCCGACGGGACCGGGGGGCTCACGGGGCTCACACCGCAACGCTATGCAGGACCCCGGCGCCGCGCCTGCCGGAAGGTCCGTCCGCGTCCGCCGGCGGGCGGGGACTGCCGGGCGCGGCTCGGGGTAACAGCACAGGTGCAGCAGTGTCCGGCCTGGCCGGCTTCCCGAGAGAGACACGCATGACCGACCATCTGGACGGGGCAGTGATAGCGACTGGCTTCGACGTTCCCGTGGAACCGCTCCGGCGGGCGACGCACTACACCGGCGAACCGGGTTGCATCGCCGAGGCGCGTTCCTTCGCCGCGCACTTCCTGGAGCAGCTCAGGACCGAGTGGTGCGCCGAGATCGGCCGCCGCTGCGGCGACGCGCTCATGCTGGTGGTCAGCGAACTGGTCACCAACGCCGACCGGCACAGCGACGGGCCGTACATCCTGGAACTGGAGGGTACGGACAACGCGGTGAACGTGTGCGTGTACGACAGCAGCGCCGTACTGCCCCAGCGCTTTCCCCGGGATCCGCGGCGCGTGGGCCGGCACGGCCTGGAGATCGTGCACGCGCTGGCACTGGAAGTGACCGTGGAACGCGTCCCGGTGGGCAAGCGGGTCCGCGCGCTGGTCGAGCTCGGCGGCGAGTGACCGGCGCGCGACGGCGCGAGCGACCGGGAAGTGACGGACGCGTGACCGGCGCGGACGCGCCGGTGGACGCTAGGCGCAGCCCAGTTCGCCGAGCATGCCCTGGCGCAGCTGGGTGATGATCCGCTTGATCAGCCGGGAGACGTGCATCTGCGAGCAGCCGAGCCGTTCGCCGATCTCCGCCTGGGTGGCCTCCTCCACGAACCGCAGATGGATGATCTCCCGGTCGCGTTCACTGAGCCCGGCCACCAGCGGCGCGAGGGCGTGGAAGTCCTCGACCAGCCTGATCCCGTCCTCCTCCACGCCGATGAAGTCGGCGAGCACCGCCTCGCCGTCCTCGGGTCCTTCACCGGTGAGGGCGGCGTCCAGCGACGCGGAGTTGTAGCCGTTGGAGGCGATCTGGGCCTCGACGACCTGGTCCTCGGAGACGTTCATGAGCGTGGCGAGCTCGGCGACCGTCGGGTCCCGGTCCAGGCGGCTGGACAGCTCCTCGCGCGCCCGGGCCAGTTCCACCCGCAGCTCCTGAAGCCGCCGCGGCACGTGCACCGCCCACGTGGTGTCGCGGAAGAACCGCTTGATCTCGCCGACGATGTAGGGCAGGGCGAAGGAGGTGAACTCCACCTCGCGCGACAGCTCGAACCGGTCGATGGCCTTGATCAGGCCTATCATCCCGGTCTGGACGATGTCCTCCATGTCGTCGCCGCGGTTGCGGAACCGGCCGGCCGCGAACCGCACCAGCGACATGTTCATCTCGATGAGCGTGTTGCGGGCGTACTGGTACTCGTGCGTGCCCTCGTCGAGTTCGGTCAGGCGCCGGAAGAAGTGGCGGGACAGCTCGCGCGCGTCACGCGGAGCGACCGACCGCGGGTTCTCCACCCCCGGCAGCGGCTCGCCACCCGTCACGGCCTGCCGGGTCTCCTCGACCGCTGCCCCGGACCGGATCGCGGTGGTGTCCATCGCCTCTCCCACGTAAGTCACGGCTCGCCCTCTGCCTCGTCGGCCTGCGTACGTCTGTTCCGGCGCCGGCGGCACCGGGCGGTTGCGCGACCCCCGGGTACCCGGCCCGCCGGAATGTATGCGCGCCGCCGGCCTCGGGGGTCGCGCTCCGCTCCCTGCCTGCCGGGCCGTTGGAGCTGCGGGTACCCGCAGTGACCCGGCGCATGCCCTTCGTGTGCCGGGCGGCGCGAATTCGCCGGTACGAGGCGGGGGTGACGGGGGATGAGGAGGGAGGCCCGGCCGCGAATTCACCCAGGGCGCAACCGCCCTCCCTTCCGCCCGCGTTCGGGACTCCTAGGCTGAGGGGATGAGTGAACGAGCGCCGAACCAAGCCCGCGTCATCCCCCTGCGACCGCCGGCCGCGCGCCCGGGGCCGTCCCGTCCGGCACCCGAACGTCCCGCGCAGGGCCGCACTCCGGCGGCGGCGCCGAGGGAACCCCTCTGGCGCGATCTCGTCGGCGACGTCCTGCGCCGCGAGCGGCGGGCGCAGGAGCGCACGCTCAAGGACGTCGCGGACGCGGCGCGGATCTCGATGCCGTATCTGTCGGAGATCGAGCGCGGCCGCAAGGAGGCCTCCTCGGAGGTCCTCGCGGCCGCGGCGCAGGCGCTCGGCTTCGGCCTCGGCGACCTGCTCTCACTCGCCCAGGACGAGCTGGCGCGGACCGTACGAAGCGGCGCCGTGCGCGGCCGCGGCCCGTCCGTCCCCCGTTATGACGGACTCTGCCTGGCCGCCTGACGGCCGCACCCGGGCCGGTGCCTCGGAGCCGCGAGCCGGACCCGCGGGAGGCGCCGGCCCGCGCGGGTCAGACCCGCGCGAGGCGCCGGCTCAGCACCTCGTCCGCCAGCCCGTACGCCACCGCCTCCTCGGCGGTGAACACCTTGTCCCGGTCCATGTCCGCGCGCAGCGTCGCCGCGTCGTGGCCGGTGTGCCGGGACAGCACCTCCTCGACCTGGGAGCGGATCCGGCTCATCTCCCTGGCCTGGAGCGCCAGATCGGAGACCGTGCCCTGCCGGCCGCCGGTGGCCGGCTGCCCCAGCAGCACCCGGGCGTGCTCCAGCACGAACCGCCGCCCCGGGTCGCCGCCCGCCAGCAGCACCGCCGCCGTCGAGGCCGCCTGCCCCACGCAGAACGTGGAGATCGGCGCCTGTACGAACGTCATCGTGTCGTAGATGGCCATCAGCGAAGTGAACGATCCACCGGGCGAGTTGAGGTAGATCGCGATCTCCTGGTCCGGGGCCGCCGACTCCAGGTGGAGCAGCTGGGCGATGACGACGCCTGCGACGCCGTCGTCGATCTCGGTGCCGAGGAAGACGATGCGTTCGTTCAGCAGCCTGCTGAACACGTCGTAGGACCGCTCACCCTGCGCGGTCCGCTCGACCACGTACGGAACCGTGTACGACCCCATGTCACAACCCCATCCGTCGGCGCGAGTGGGCCGGGCGGATGTCGGCGAGCGACTCCACCACGCGGTCCACCATCCCGTACTCCCTGGCCTGTTCGGCGGTGAACCAGCGGTCCCGGTCGCCGTCCCGCGAGATCGTCTCCTCGCTCTGCCCGGTGTGCTCGGCGGTGATCCGCTCGATGGTCCGCTTGGTGTGCTCCAGGTTCTCCGCCTGGATCTCGATGTCCGCGGTGGTGCCGCCGATGCCCGCCGACGGCTGGTGCATCATGATCCGCGCGTTCGGCAGCGCGAAGCGCTTGCCGCGCGCCCCCACCGCGAGCAGGAACTGGCCCATGCTGGCGGCGAATCCCATCGCCAGTGTCGACACGTCGTTCGGGATGAGCCGCATCGTGTCGTAGACGGCCAGCCCCGCGGTGACGGATCCGCCGGGGCTGTTGATGTACAGGGCGATGTCGGTGCGCGGGTCCTCGGCCGACAGCAGCAGCAGTTGGGCGCACACCCGGTTGGCCGACACCTCGTCGACCTGGGTGCCCAGGAACACGATCCGCTGGGCGAGCAGCCCGGCCGCGAGGTCGTCGTCGAACCGGCTGGGCGGGGTGTCGTGCTCCTCGGCGCGCGGCGCGAGCGCGCCGGGTGGGAGCAGTGCGGTCGGTGGGGTCATCGGGTCTCCTTGTCGTGGCACGGATGCCGTCGACCCCACTGTCGGCCCGGAGCCACCGCCGCGTACGTTTTCTCTGCCGGTGGCAGATTCGCCACCGGCAGAGCGGTCCCGTCAGCCCTTCTCGCGCAACTGCCGGAAGAACGCCCGCACATCCGCGACCAGCAGGTCCGGCTCCTCCATCGCCGCGAAGTGACCGCCCCGGTCGAACCGCGTCCACCGCACGATGTTCTCGGTGCGCTCCGCCCTGTGCCGCAGCGGGACCTGCAACTCGGCGGGGAAGACGGCGACCGCGGTCGGCGCGGTCGACGGCTCGGCGGGCGCGGCGGCCCGGCCGGAGGCGTGCGCACGCTCGTAGTAGATCCGCGCGGACGAACCGGCCGTCCCGGTCAGCCAGTACAGCATCACGTCGGTGAGCAGCCGGTCCCGGTCGACGGCCTCCTCCGGCAGCTCCTCGGAGTCCGTCCACTCGCGGAACTTCTCGACGATCCAGGCGAGTTGGCCGACCGGAGAGTCGGTGAGCGCGTACGCCAGGGTCTGCGGGCGGGTCGCCTGCAGCATCGCGTAGCCCGTGCCCTCCCGCTGCCAGGCGTCCCAGCGCCGCCACGACGCGAGCGTCCGCTCCCGTTCCTCCGAGCCGAGCCCGGCCAGCTCCTCCCCGGTCGGCTCGGTGGACTGCTGTGCGCCCGGCAGCAGGTTCAGGTGGACGCCGATCATCCGGCCGGGGTGGGCGCGGCCCAGCTCGCGGGAGATCGCCGCGCCCCAGTCGCCGCCCTGCGCGCCGAACCGCTCGTAGCCGAGCCGCCGCATCAGCTCGGCCCACGCGTCGGCGACCCGTCCCGCCTCCCAGCCCCGCTCGGTGGTGGGCCCGGACAGCCCGAAGCCCGGAATGGTCGGCAGTACGACGTGGAAGGCGTCGGCCGGGTCGCCGCCGTGGGCGGCCGGGTCGGTGAGCGGGCCCACGATGTCGAGGAACTCGACGATCGAGCCCGGCCAGCCGTGCGTGACGACCAGCGCGGTGGCGTCCGGCTCAGGGGAGCGGATGTGGGCGAAGTGCACGTTCGCCCCGTCGATCGTGGTCGTGAACTGCGGCCACCGGTTCAGCAGCGCCTCGGCCGCCCGCCAGTCGTAGTCGTGCCGCCAGTACCGTACGAGCTCGCGCAGGTAGCCGACAGGAACGCCGTAGTCCCAGCCCGCGCCCGGAAGCTCGTTCGGCCAGCGGGTGCGGTCGAGGCGGTCGTGGAGGTCGTCCAGATCGCTCTGCGGGACGCTGAGCCGGAAGGGCCGGATGCCGTAGGCGGTCGGTGACGTCGTCATGCCCGCGATGCTAGTTCGGGCCGCCGGAGCACCCCGCGGATTTTCTTCGGATCCGCCGATGAGTTTCGCGGCGCGGGCCGGTCGATACACACGACCGCGTCGCACACTCCAGGAGGAACCCGTGGCCACCGAAGGATTCACCACCTGTCTCTGGTTCGACGGCCAGGCCGAAGAGGCCGCCCACTACTACGTCTCGATCTTCAAGAACTCCGCCATCGGGCGGATCGGCCGCTACACGGAGGCCGGGCCCGGCCCGGCCGGATCGGTGATCGCGGTCGACTTCGTGGCCAACGGCCAGAAGTTCGTGGCGCTGAACGGCGGTCCCCAGTTCACGTTCAACGAGTCGATCTCCTTCCAGATCTACTGCGAGAGCCAGGAGGAGATCGACCACTACTGGACCAAGCTCACCGAGAACGGCGGCGAGCCCGGCCCCTGCGGCTGGCTCAAGGACAAGTACGGCGTCTCCTGGCAGGTGGTCCCGGACAGGCTCATCGACATGATCGGCGACCCCGACGCCGAGAAGGCGGCCCGCACCACGCGGGCGATGCTCGCCATGCGCAAGCTCGACATCGCGGCCCTGGAAAGGGCCTACGCGGGCGAGTGACGGCGGGCGGCGGGGCCGGTCCACCCATCCGGGGGAGTGGACCGGCCCCACCCTTGCGCGCACGGGCCCGGCGCGAGGTGCGGGCCCCGGGTCAGGACAGGTCGTTCACCAGCACCGCGGCCCCGTCGAACCGGCCGGCCTTGAGGTCCTCCAGCGCCTGCGGGGCCTCGGAGAGCGGATAGGTGTGCGTGGTGGCGCGCACCCCGTGCCGGGCGGCCAGGGCGAGGAAGTCCCGGCCGTCCTCGCGCGTGTTCGAGGTGACGCTGCGCAGCTCCTTCTCGTAGAAGAGCTCGCTCTCGTAGCGCAGCGGCGGTGTGTCGCTCAGGTGGATGCCGGCCACCGACAGGACGCCGCCGCGGTCGAGGGCCCGCAGCGCCACGGGCACCAGATCGCCCACGGGGGCGAACAGGATCGCGCTGTCCAGCGGCTCGGGGGGCACCGCGTACGCGTCCTGGGCCGAGGCCGTGCCCAGCTCCAGCGCGAGCCGCCGCGCGGCCGCCCCGCGGGTCATGACGTGCACCCTGGCGCCCTCCGCGAGTGCCACCTGCGCGCACAGGTGGGCGCTGCCGCCGAACCCGTACAGGCCGAGGCGCCCGCCGGGCGGCAGCGCGGCCCGGCGCAGCGCCCGGTAGCCGATGATGCCCGCGCACAGCAGCGGCGCGAGCGCGACGTCGTCGACCTCGCCGGGCAGCCGGTAGGCGAAGGCGGCCGGGACGGTCGTGTACTCGGCGTAGCCGCCGTCGGCGTCCCAGCCGGTGTACCGGGAGGCCGGGCACAGGTTCTCCGCGCCGCGCAGACAGTACGCGCAGGTGCCGTCGGTGCGGCGCAGCCAGGCCACGCCCACCCGGTCGCCGGGCGCGAAGCCGTTCACCGCCCGCCCCTGACCCGCGACCACGCCCACGACCTCGTGGCCGGGTGTGACCCCGGGCCTGTGCACCGGCAGATCGCCCTCGGTCACGTGCAGATCGGTGCGGCACACCCCGCACGCGCGCACGTGCACCAGCAGTTCGTCGTCCCCCGGCACGGGAATCGGCTTCTCCGCCAGCCGCAACGGGCGCTCCTCCACCGGCCGGGGCCCGGTCACCGTCCACGCACGCATCGTGCCGTCCGTCATCTCGCGCCCCGTCCGCCGAAGGCCGCCCGGTCCACCCGTGTCCGGTACACCCCTGTCCGTCCCAGTGTGGAACAGGCGGGCCCGCTCAGCGCGCGACCGGACCCGGCAGTCACTAGCGTGAGGACGGGACACATCACCGAACGGGAGAGGGCGGCGGCCATGGCGGTACGACCCGAGGGAACCCCCTGCTGGGCCGATGCGATGTTCAGCGACCTCGAGGGGGCCAAGAGCTTCTACGCCGACGTCCTCGGCTGGACCTTCGGCGAGTCCTCGTCGGAGTACGGCAACTACACCCAGGCCTACGCGGACGGCAAGGCGGTGGCCGCCGTCGTACCGCCCATGCCCGGGCCGGAGGGGCAGTCGCAGTGGTGCCTGTACTTCGCCTCGCCGGACGCCGCCGCCACCGCCCGCAGGATCCGCGACAAGGGCGGCGAGGTGCTGATGGAGCCCATGCAGGTCGGCGACTTCGGCACCATGTGCCTGGCCCGGGAGCCCAGCGGCGCCGTGTTCGGCGTGTGGCAGGGCGGCACCCACGAGGGCTTCGAGGCGACCGCGGTGCCCGGCGCCTACTGCTGGGCGGAGGTCTTCACCCGCGAGCCCGCGAAGGCCGACGCATTCCTCTGCGCCGTCTTCGGCTACACCGCCAAGCAGCTCCAGGACGAGGCGATCGACTTCCGCCTGTTCGACGTGGGCGGCGAGACGGTCCTCGGCCGGATGACGATGACGGACGACTTCCCGCCCGAGGTGCCGTCGTACATCAACGTCTACTTCACCGTCGCGAACTGCGACGACGCCGTCGCCGCCGCAACCAGCAGGGGCGGTGTGCTGCGGTTCGGTCCGCACGACAGCCCCTTCGGCCGGTTCGCGGCGCTCACCGATCCGCAGGGTGCGAACTTCTCGGTGATCGACATCACCACGACGCAGGGGGAGAAGCCGCAGGTGGCGGACGTCTCCTAGGCGGCGGTCCGAAGGGCCCGGCCGGCGTGGCATGATCGGGCCCATGCGTGAACGTGTGGTGGCCGCCTGCGACGGGGCGTCGAAGGGAAATCCGGGTCCGGCGGGCTGGGCATGGGTCGTTTCGGACGATGCCGGGACCCCCGTCCGCTGGGAGGCGGGAGCGCTCGGCACCGCCACCAACAACGTCGCCGAACTCACCGCGCTGGAGCGGCTGTTGACGGCGACCGACGCGGACGTGCCACTTGAGGTGCGGATGGACTCGCAGTACGCGATGAAGGCCGTGACCACCTGGCTGCCCGGCTGGAAGCGCAACGGCTGGAAGACGGCCGCGGGCAAGCCGGTCGCCAACCAGGAACTGGTCGTGCGGATCGACGAGCTGCTCCAGGGCCGCTCGGTCGACTTCCGCTACGTGCCCGCCCACCAGGTCGACGGCGACCCGCTGAACGACTTCGCGGACCGGGCGGCCAGCCAGGCGGCGAGCGCGCAGCAGTCCGCGGGCAGCGCCCTCGGCTCGCCGGAGCCGCCGCCGGCCGCCCCCGCGTCCGCCGCCCCGCGCCGCCGCGCGAACGGGACCAAGGCGGCACGGCCGCGCGCCGGCGGCGCCTCGTCCCGCACGATCAAGGCGAAGTTCGCCGGCCGCTGCGTGTGCGGCCGCTCCTACGCGGCCGGCGAGTCCATCGCCCGCAACGACCAGGGCTGGGGCCACCCGGAGTGCCGCACGGCGGCCGCCGGATAGCCCCGGTCGGCGCGCACAGGGCGCCGGCTCCCGCGGCCGCCGCCGGCGCTCCTGCCCGGGTGAGCACCCGGAGCGGCCCGGCCCGCGCGGGCGGACCGCTGATGACAGACTGTCGCCATGGACGAACGTGAATTCGGCAGGTCGCACCAGCACGCGTCGGTCGTCGGGCTCGGCACCTGGCAACTGGGCGCCGACTGGGGCGACGTGGACGAGAAGGAAGCCCTCTCCGTCCTGGAGGCGGCCGCCGAGTCCGGGGTGACCTTCTTCGACACGGCCGACGTCTACGGCGACGGGCGCAGCGAGTCGGCCATCGCCACCTTCCTCGGCAGCCGGCCGGACCACCACGTGCTGGTCGCCACCAAGATGGGCCGGCGCGTCGACCAGATCCCGGAGAACTACGTCCTGGACAACTTCCGCGCCTGGAACGACCGTTCGCGGCGCAACCTGGGCGTCGACCGCATCGACCTGGTGCAGCTGCACTGCCCGCCCACCCCCGTGTACTCCAGCGACGCGGTGTTCGACGCGCTGGACACCCTGGTGGAGGAGGAGCGGATCGCCGCCTACGGCGTCAGCGTGGAGACCTGCGCCGAGGCGCTGACGGCGATCGCCCGGCCGAACGTGGCCAGCGTGCAGATCATCCTCAACCCGTTCCGCATGAAGCCGCTGCGCGAGGTGCTGCCCGCGGCGCGGGAGGCGGGCGTCGGCATCATCGCCCGGGTCCCGCTCGCCTCCGGGCTGCTGTCGGGCAAGTACACCAAGGACACCGTCTTCGCCGCCGACGACCACCGCACCTTCAACCGGCACGGCGAGGCCTTCGACCAGGGCGAGACCTTCTCCGGCGTCGACTTCGCCACGGGCGTGGAGGCCGCGGCCGAGTTCGCCGCGCTCGCCCCCGAGGGCTGGACCCCGGCCCAGCTCGCGCTGCGCTGGATCATCCAGCAGCCCGGCGTCACCACGGTCATCCCGGGCGCCCGCTCACCGGAGCAGGCACGCGCGAACGCCGCCGCCGGGAAGTTGCCCCCGTTGGGCGAGGAGATCCTCGCGGCGATCCGGGACCTCTACGAGCGCCGGATCAAGGACCAGGTGGAGGTTCGCTGGTAGCAGCGGGTCGGGAACCGCTCGCCGGGGAACCCGCACGACACAGGGGCCGGGCCGGGAGGCGGGCCGGCCCCGGGGGCCGGAAGCCGGGAGGCGGAATGGCGGTGACGGGAGACGGTGACGCGGGGCGCCGGGGGCGCCACGAGACCGAGGAGGAGCGGGCCGATCGCAGATGGGTGGAGCTCATCCAGGAGGTGCGGGTGGCCCAGACGGGTGTGCAGATCCTCTTCGGCTTCCTGCTCACCGTCGTGTTCCAGCCGAAGTACGACCACCTGAGCCACACCGACCATGTGATCTACGTCGTCACCGTCGTCCTCGGCGCCGCGACGACCGGCGCGCTCACCGGCCCGGTGTCCCTGCACCGCCTGGTCGCCGGGCACCGGATCAAACCCCAGGCCGTGGCCTGGGCCTCACGGCTGACCTTCGTCGGTCTCCTCCTGCTGCTCGCCACCATGACCTCCTCCCTGCTGCTCATCCTCAGGGTGGCGACGCGCGGGGGGTTCGTGTCCTGGCTGGTCGCCGCGGTGGTGGCCTGGTACCTGCTGTGCTGGTTCGCGCTGCCCCTGTGGACCCGGCGCCGCCACACCACCCGGTGAGGCGGCGGCACCTAGTGCCGTGCCGGGCGTCGCAAGCCGGTGAACCTTTCCGGTCGCAGCACTAGCTCAGCTCCCCGCGAGCACCTCCGCGAGGAAGTCGTCGACACCGGTCTCCTCCTCGCCCGGCGCCACCACGGCATGGGTCTCGCGCAGGAAGGCGGCGACGGCGGACGCCCACACGAACACCGTCGCGTGCTGCCGTCCCCCGTCGGCGTGGGCGTCGCCGTAGAACTCCATGCACAGCTCCTCCGACGCGCCGCCGGCGACGGGGCGGAAGCGGACGTCGCCGACGCCGACAGGCTTCGTCAGCCCCTCGCCGAGCATGCCCCGGTCCACCTTCCACCGGGCCAGCACCCGCCCGTCGTGGGCGAAGACGACCGTGACGGCGAACGGCTCGTCGGCGTCGTACCCCAGGTGCGCCAGCACGGGGAAGCGCTCCGTGCCGTACGCCTGCAACTGCACCACCAGACTCTTGTGCACCAACGCGTTCACGATTTCGGCCCTCCGAGGACGACATCGGGACGTAGAACCCTCTGGTACCCCTGATCCGCGCGAGATTCCCGGACATCCGACCGGATCTCCCCGCGCCGCGACGGCCGGGACCGGGGCGCGCGGGGCGCGTGTCAGCGCAGTCCGAACCGGTCCGCCCAGGACATGACGTCGGCGACCGCCGCGTTGCCGCCGCACACCACCAGTCCGAGCCGGACGTCCGGGCCCATCCGCTCCCGCACGTGCCGGGCGGCCGGCAGCAGGCAGCCCGCCGCGGGCTCGGCCCAGACCTTGGCGTGCTCGGCGAGGTCGAGGCAGCCTCGCACGGCCTCCCGGTCGGGCACCACGAGCACCTCGTGGACGAGGGCGCGGACATGGTCGTACGTCAGCTGCGACACCGTCGGCGCGCTCAGCGTCGTCACGATCGAGGAGAGGGCGACCGGCACCGGGCCGCCGGACGCCAGCGCCGCGGACATGGCCTGGGCGCCCTCGGTCTCCACGCCCCAGATCCGCACCCCGGGCCGCAGTGCGTGCAGCGCCGCGGCGACGCCCGCGATCAGCCCGCCGCCACCGATGCTGACGAGCACGTCGGTCAGCTCGCCGGCGTCCGCGGCCAGCTCCAGGCCGACGGTGCCCTGGCCGGCGACCACCACCTCGTCGTCGAAGGGATGGACCAGGGTGAGCCCCTCGTCCCGCAGCCGTGCGGCCGTGGCGAACGCCTCGTCCATGCCGTCGGTCAGCCGCACCGACGCCCCGGCCTCCTCCGCGATCGCGACCGACCGGGCGGGCGCCGAGCGCGGCATGACGACGGTGGCCTTCACATGCAGCGCGGCGGCCATCACCGCGAGCGCGATCCCGTGGTTGCCGCCGCTGACCGCGACCACGCCCGCGGCCCGCTCCGCCTCGTCGAGCGAGAGCAGTCGCGCCGTCGCGCCGCGCGCCTTGAAGGAGCCCGTGCGCTGCAGCAGCTCCAGCTTCGCGGTCACCGGGGCACCGAGCAGCGCGGACAGGCCGGGACTCGGCACGGTGGGGGTGCGCACGACGTGTCCGGCGATCCGCTCGGCCGCAATTTCGATCTCCGAGATGCCGATCAAGGCAGTCCACCTTTCCGGCGCGGGTGGTGATCCGCGCCGACCCGACCCTCACCTGCCGGGGGCGCGCAGGTCAACAGGTCTGGCCCGATCCCGGCCCGCGAGAGGGGCCGGCTTTTCAGTGCTGCTGCGGCCGGTGCGGCGTCGCCTCGCTCGGCCGGACGACGACGACCCCCTCGCCCTCCAGCATCAGCTGCACCGCCTCGCCCGACCCGCCGCGCAGCATCGAGCCGAACGACTGCGAGCGGTGCAGCGACGTCCGGAGGCGGGCGGTCCAGCCGACGACCGCGTTCGTGTCGACGTACACCGGCTGCTGCGGCGTGACCGGTATGACCAGCGGGCTGCCCTCGCACACCAGGCCCAGGAGTCCCTGCCCGGTGAACACGCTGTTGAACAGCCCGCCGCCCGCTATGCCCGAGCCCTTGACCGTCTTGATCTGGTACGACAGCGTCGCGTCGAAGCACAGCACGTTGCGGCCGTTGACGGTGAACTCGTCACCCGGGTCGACCTCGACGACGAAGCAGTTCTGGGCCTCCTGCGCGAACCAGGCCTCGCCCTGCCCGCGCACCGCCATCAGCGGCAGCCCCTCCCCGGTGACCGCGCGCTTGAGCATGCCGCCGACGCCCTGGCCCTTGCGCTCGAACCGCAGATCGCCGCGGTAGGCCACCATCGAGCCCTGGCGGGCGAACATCTCGCCGTCCACCGTGTACTTGACGCACTTGGAGTTCTCGACGGACATGCCCGGCGCGGTCGCGGGGCCCACCACGTACTCACTGGAAAACAGGTCACCCTTCATGCGGGCATCCTGGCCCGGAGGCGCCCGTTCCGCCAAGGTCACTTGGCGAGGTCGTACTCCACGGCCCTACCGGGCAGTTGGGCGGTGCCGCGCACCTTCGTCCGCTTGCCGCAGAACGCCGACTCCAGTGTGCGCAGCATCGTCCGGTGCACCGCGCCGTTGTTGGAGGTGTTGGCGAGCGCGGCCAGGCTGCGTCTGCCGTCCTTGCTCGTGAACGCGTAGGTGTAGTAGCCCTGCACGGCGCCGGTGTGCCCGTACACCGACACCCCGCACGACAGGTCGCGGCGGCGCAGCCCGAGCCCGTACGCCTGGGCCGTGCCCGCCGGGATCCACCGCTCCATCTGGTCCAGTTGCGCGGGGGGCAGCAGCCGTCCGCCCAGCAGCGCCGAGAAGAACGTGTTGAGGTCGCGGGTGCTGGAGATGAGCGCGCCGGCGCTCTGCGCCCAGGACGCCGTCTGCTCGGTGGCGTCGACCAGGGGCGACTTGGCCTTGTCGGGGGTGAGATAGCCGTGCGCGTACCGGCCGGGGATCTGCATGGCGGGGTGGACGTAGAAGGTGTCGCTCAGCTTCAGCGGCTTGATGATGCGGTTCTCGTACGCGGTGCGCACCGAGTGGCCGGTCAGCTTCTCGATGAGCATGCCGACGACGACGAAGTTGGTGTTGGAGTAGGAGTAGGCGGTGCCGGGCGCCTGGGTGCGCGGGTGTTTCAGGGACACGGCGAGCAACTGGCGGTAGGTGAACACCCTGGTGCGCACGGCCTCGAAGCCGGACACGCTCCCGGCGAACATCTCGTTGCTGTAGTCGTACAGACCGCTGCGGTGGCTGAGCACGTGCCGCACCGTGATCCGGTCGTCGGGCAGCAGTCCCGGCAGGTAGCGGTTGACCGGGTTGTCGAGCTTCACCCGGCCCTCGGCGGCCAGTTGCAGCAGGACGACCGCGGAGAAGCTCTTGGTGACGCTGCCGATGCGGAACCGGTCGGCCGTGTTGATCCAGTCCCCGGTCCCGCGGTCGGCGACTCCCTCCATGGCCTTGTAGACCGTGGGGTGGTCGTCGTAGGACGAGCGGTGGTCGTCGATCCGCGCCATGGCGCCCGGCGCGCCCTGCTTCAGCGCCGTGCGCAGGAGGGTGCCGAGTGCCGCCGTGTCCGGCGCGGGCAGCGCGTCCGGTGCCGCTGTCCCGGGCCGGTGGCCCGCCGCGTGCGCCGGTCCCGCCAGCAGGGCCAGCACCAGCGATCCGAGTACCGCACCGCTGCCCACCGTTCGTGAGGCCATACGCTTTTCTCCCGTCTCCGTCCGCGCGGTGATCCGTGCGAGATCGATCACATTCGGGCAACGCAACCTTCTCCCATCCGGTCACATCTCCACAGACGACACACAGTTGGTCCTTCGCCGATCACTGAGTGGGATGGATTGGCAAAGGATTGTCCTGTACCGCACGGAATGGATCATTCGTGCTTTACATGTGCATGATCCATCCATGAGAGTTCCGTCCCGGGGGCCCGACCAGCTCCCATGGCGCACCGGCGCCATCTCCCGGCGGCCGGCGATCCGGGCCTCCGCCACGAACGAAGGAACTCCCGAGAGTGCACAGACCCCATATACGCACCGTGGCGCTCGCCGTCGCGGTGGCGACGGCCGTCACGGGCCTGGCCGGCCCGGCGCTGGCCGCCCCCGCCGGGGGGCAGGACCACACCGTGTCGTCCGCAGGCACCTCCACCGCCTCGGTGGTGGCCGCCGCCGTCGCCGCGGCCTTCGCCCACGCGTCGGCGACCGGCGTCACCCAGGGGGACGAACTGCGGGCGCAGGACGTGCTGTTCGACCCCGAGGGCGCGCGCCACGTCCGGTTCATACGCACCCACCGGGGACTGCCGGTCCTCGGCGGCGACCTCGTCGTCCACCTCGACCGGCAGCTGAGGTACACCGGCGTCACCCGGGCCGCCGGCCACACCGTCCGGCCCGCCGCCACCCGGGCCGCGCTGACCCCGCGACAGGCGGCGGCCAGGGCCGCCTCGGCCGCCCACGGCGAGGCGGGCACCGCGCGGCTCGTCGTGGACGCCCGCGGCGGAGCCTCCGCCCTCGCCTACGCGGTGCGGGTCACCTTCCCCGCGACCACCGAGAGCGGCGGCTCCCGGACCGTCGTCGTCGACGCCGTCACCGGCGAGGTGCGCAGCGACACGCCCGACCGGGACGAGTTCCTCTCGCCCAGGCTGGTCGAGACCCTGCGCAGGCGCGGCGAGACGCTCGACCCGGCCACCGGCAGCGTCCCGCCGGCCGCCGCCCTCGCCGCGACGCCGTCGGCCGTGGCCGCCGGCTACCCGCGGACCGCGACGGGCACCGGCTCCTCCCTGTTCGTGGGCAAGGTCTCCCTGACCACCACCCAGACGGCGAGCAAGAGCTTCCTGCTGAAGGACCCCAGCCGGTACGGCACGGAGACCCGGGACGCCAAGAACAAGCCGCTGGAGAACTTCGCGCGGGGTACGAAGTTCACCAGCACCACCAACAAGTGGGGCAACGGCGCCGTCTCCAGCCGCGCCAGCGCCGCCGTCGACGCGCAGTACGGCATCACCAGGACCCTGGACTTCTACAAGAAGTCCTTCGGGCGCAAGGGCATCAAGAACAACAGCAAGGGTGCCCAGGCCATGGTCCACTTCGGCAACAAGGTCGCCAACGCGTTCTGGGACCCGGCGTGCACCTGCATGCTGTACGGCGACGGCGACGGCCTGATGTTCAAGAAGCCGCTCGTCGCCCTCGACGTCACCGGCCACGAACTCACCCACGGGGTCGTCGACGCCACCGCCGGACTGGAACCCACCTTCGTGGACTACGCCGGCAACCAGTACGGCGAGCCCGGGTCGCTGAACGAGTCACTGGCCGACATCTTCGGTTCCGGCGTCGAGTTCCACGCCAACAACCCGAAGAACCCGCCGAACTACCTGATCGGCGAGAAGCTGGGCCTGGCGCAGAAGTTCCTGCGCCGGCTCGACCGGCCGTCCCTGGACAAGCTCGAGGGCGCGATCGACTACTGGTCGCCCGAGGTGTACTTCACCGAGGTGCACGCCGGTTCCGGCGTCTCCTCGCACGCGTACTACCTGCTCGCCGAGGGCAGCGGCAGCAAGCAGATCGGCGCCGTCACCTACAACTCGCCCACCTACGACGGACTGCCGGTCAAGGGCATCGGCCGCACCAAGGCCACGGCCGTGTTCTACCGGGCGCTCACCCGCTACATGGTCTCCACGACCGACTTCCACGACGCGCGCGTCGCGACGCTGAAGGCGGCCAAGGACCTCTACGGCGCGACCGGCACCGAGTACAAGGCGGTGGACCGGGCCTGGGCCGCGGTCAACGTCACCGCCGCCAACACACCGGCCGCCCGCCGCTGACAGACCGTCCGAACGCGGTGACCCGGATGCCCCGCCCGGGCGGGGCATCCGCACGTACGGCAGGGGGCGCGGCTCAGCGCAGGGTGTCCGCCCAGTTCGCCGGGACGCGTCCCTCCGGGCCCGGGGCCGGCTGGTTCGCCGGGTGGCTCTCGGGCGGCGCGAGTTCGGGTCCGGACTCGTAGAACTCGTTCGTGTCGTAGTTCCAGAACCAGCCCTCGCCGGGCTCGTAGCTGCGGATCACAGGGTGACCGGTGGCCCGGTGGTGGGCGGTGGCGTGCTTGCCGGGGGAGTCGTCGCAGCAGCCGATGTGGCCGCAGCGGGCGCAGCGCCGCAGATGGAACCACCAGCCGCCGGCCGTGTCGCACTCGGCGCAGCCGGTGCCGCTGGGCGGCACGCTGGGGTCGATTCCGGTGTCACGGGTCATGTCGGCTCCTCGGATGTCGGGTGGTCCTCGGCGGTGAGCGGCGGTCCGGCCGCCATTTCGTCGTCTTCCCCGGCGCTCAGCGGCAGCAGCACCTGGAACCGGGTGTCGCCGGGCACCGAGTCCACACGGAGGGCGCCGTGGTGCTTGTTGACGACGATCCGCCAGGAGATGTCCAGCCCCAGGCCGGTGCCCTGGCCGACTGGCTTGGTGGTGAAGAACGGGTCGAAGATGCGGTCCCGGATCTCCGGCGGCACCCCCGGCCCGGTGTCCCGGAACTCGACCAGCAGCCGGTCGTCGTGGAGCGCGGTCCGCACGGTCAGCGTGCCCTCGCCGCCCGCGCCGTCCATGGCGGACACCGCGTTGTCGATCAGATTGGTCCACACCTGGTTGAGTTCGGCCGGGTAGGCGGGGACCCGCGGCAGCGTACGGTCGTACTCCTTGACGACATCGATACGCGGACCGATCTTGCCCGACAGCATCAGCAGGGTGCTGTCGAGGAGTTCGTGCACATCGGCGACCTGGTAGGGGGCACGGTCCAGCTGGGAGTACTGCTTGGCGGCGTCCACGAGACGGGAGATCCGGGTGGTGGAGTCCGCGATCTCGTCCATCAGCAGCTCCGTCTCCACCGTGTAGTTGAGCCACCCCACGGCACCCGGCAGGATCTCCTCGTCGACGGCCGCCGCGACCTGCTCCAGCCAGTCGACGTCCAGCCCCGCCTGCACGAAGGCGGGGGCCAACTGCGTGCCCTGCTCGACGCCGTGGTCCTCCAGCCAGTCGGTGAGGGCGTCCTCGCGGTCGGCCGCCTGGAGCGGGCTGAGGTCCGGGGCCTTGGCGACCCGCTCGGCCGTACGCTCCTGGATCTCCATCAGGCTGGTCAACTGGTCCCGCGAGAACGGACCCTCGGCGATCAAGGCGAGCTTGCGCCGCATCTTGGCCACCCGCTCCCGTAGCGTCGCGGTGGCCCGGACGGCCGCCGCCGCGGGGTTGTTGAGCTCATGGGTCAGTCCGGCGGACAGCGAGCCGAGTGCCAGCAGCCGCTCACGCTGCCCGACGGCCGCCTGGGTGCTCTTGGACCCGAAGAACAGCCCCTCCAGCAGGTGCACCGCCATCGGGAACCATTCCCGCATGATGTCCGCGAACGCGTCGGCGGGCAGCACGAAGAACCGCGTCGGCTCCGTGACCCGCATCGAGTTGATGTAGACCTGCCGCAGCCGGTCCCCGAGGTAGGCCTGCATGGCGCCCGAGTACACCCCACGCTGCGAGGTTCGGATGACCTCCACGTCGTCTCCGCCGACCCGGCGGGAGAGCACCACCGTGCCCTCGATCATCACGTAGAAGCAGGTGGCCGGCTCGCCCTCGGTGTACACCGGGCCGGCGTCGAACATCTCCACCCGCCCCTCGGCGCACAGCCGGCCCATCTGCTCGGGCCGGAGCTTCTCGAACAGGAACAGCGAGCCGATCTCACCGGGGCTGCACGGCATCCGCCGGCCGCTCACGACTGCTCCAGGTAACGGTGGACGAGCAACACGGCCATGGCTCCCTCTCCGACGGCGGACGCGACCCGCTTGGCGGACTCCGCCCGCGCGTCACCGGCGACGAACACGCCGGGCACGCTGGTCTCCAGGTGGTACGGCGGCCGGTCCAGCTCCCACCCGGGGGGCGGCCGGCCGTCGGCGGTGAGGTCGGGCCCGGACAGGATGAAACCGCGCCCGTCCCGCAGCACCGTGCCGCCCAGCCAGTCGGTCCGCGGCGCCGCGCCGATGAACACGAACATCCACTGGGTGTCGACGAGTTCGGTCTCCCCGGTGGCCGTGTCGCGCAGGGCCAGCTTCTCCAGGTGGCCCGAGCCGTGCGCGGCGTCCACGACGGTGCCCGTGCGCACCGTGATGTTGGGGGCCTCTTCGATCTGCTGGATCAGGTAGTACGACATCGACGCCGCCAGTGACGCCCCGCGCACCAGCAGGGTCACCGACTTCGCGCCCCGGGACAGGTACATCGCGGCCTGCCCGGCGGAGTTGGCGCCGCCGACGATGTAGATGTCCTGCCCCTGGCAGGAGGGCGCCTCGGTCAGCGCCGAGCCGTAGAACACCCCACACCCCGTCAGCTCCTCCACGCCGGGCGCCGGGAGCTGCCGGTAGGACACGCCGGTCGCCAGGATCACGCTGTGCGCGGCGACCGCCGAACCGTCGGAGAACCGCACGATCCGCGCCGCGCCGCAGATCTCCAGGCCGGTCACCTCGCGCGCGGTCAGGATCTCCGCGCCGAACCTCGTCGCCTGCCGGCGGGCCCGGTCGGTGAGCTGGGCGCCGGAGACGCCGTTCGGGAACCCGAGGTAGTTCTCGATCCGGGAGCTCTGCCCCGCCTGCCCGCCGGTCGCCGAGCGCTCCACGAGCACCGTCCGCAGCCCCTCGGAGGCCCCGTAGACGGCCGCGCCGAGCCCCGCCGGGCCGCCACCGACCACCACCAGGTCGTAGAAGTCGGCCGCCGGCGTCGTCGCGAGCCCCACGTGGGCCGCGAGTTCGGCCGGCTCCGGTTCGAGCAGCGGGGTGCCGTCCGGGGTGACCACCAGCGGCAGCCGCTGACCGTCCTGCCCGGCCGCGGCCAGCAGCCGCCTGCCCTCCGGTTCGTCCGAGGAGTACCAGCGATACGGCACCTGGTTGCGGGCCAGGAACTCCCGCACCTGGGAGGACCGCGCCGACCAGCGGTGCCCGACCACCTTCGTGCTCGGCACCGGCCGGTAGTCGCCGGCCCGCCAGACCTGGAGCAGGTCGTCCAGGACCGGGTACAGCTTCTCCTCGGGCGGGTCCCAGGGCTTGAGCAGGTAGTGGTCGAGGTCGACGACGTTGATCGCGTCGATCGCCGCGTCGGTGTCCGCGTACGCGGTCAGCAGAACCCGCCGGGCGCCCGGGTGGATGTCCAGGGCGCGTTCGAGGAACTCGATGCCGTTCATCCGCGGCATGCGGAAGTCGGCCAGGATGACGGCGACGGGGTCGCCGCGCAGCTTCAGCTCGCGCAGCGCGTCCAGCGCGGACTCGCCGGACTCGGCGCGCACGATCCGGTACGACCCGCCGTAGCGCCGCCTGAGGTCCCGGGCGACGGCGCGGGAGACCCCCGGATCGTCGTCCACGGTCATGATGACGGTCCGGGCCTGCTCCACGGCCTGTGTCATCCGGCTGTCACCCCGCGTGCTCGGATCGGCTGCCCGGTGCGCCCCCGTCGTCACCACGCCGGCTCCTGCCCATCGTATGTGCGGCCGTCCCGCTTCGCCCGGGTACGCGGCAGGCGATCGCCCCGGCCGCCCGCTCCGGTGATCGGCCGGTAGGGGAGACTGGCACCGAGAACGGCTCACCACACAGGGAGGCACACGGCATGACGCGCCCGATCACGGCAGGGGTGGACGGATCGGAGGAGAGCCTCGCCGCACTGGCGTGGGCCGCCCGGGAGGCCGAGCGCCGCGGGCTGCCGCTGCGCCTGGTGCGGGCCTGGCGCCACGAGGTGCACGACGCCTTCGACGCGGGCGACCGGGACACCCAGCGCCAGTGGGTGCGCGAGTCGGTCGCCGGGGCCGCCCGGACCGTCACCGAGTGCCATCCCGGCCTGACCGTGACCGCCGACGCCGTGGAGGACGACACCGTGCCGGCCCTGCTCGGCGCCGCGGCGGAGTCGGAGGCGCTGGTGCTCGGCTCACGCGGACGGGGCGCCCTCGTCGGGTTCCTGGTCGGCTCCGTCGGACAGCAGGTGATCGCCGGGACCGAACGGCCCGTCGTCCTGGTGCGCACAGGAGACCGGCCGGCCGCCGAGGCCGCGGGCCGGGAGGTCGTCGTGGGCCAGCAGGGCGCCCCCGAGGACAGCGCCGCGGCCCTGGAGTTCGCGTTCGGGACCGCCGCCGCGCGCGGCGCCGGGGTGCGGGCGGTACGCGCCTGGACGCTGCCGCCGGTGTTCGCCTACAGCCCCGGCTCGCTCAAGCTGCTCGACGAGGCCGGCGGGCTGGAACCGTACGAGCGGAAGGCGCTGGCCGCGGCGCTCCAGCCGTGGCGGGAGCGCTTCCCGGACGTCCCCGTCGTCGAGCACGTAGAGATGGGCAGCGCGGGCCAGGTGCTGCTGGCCGCGGCCGAGCACGCCCAGCTGCTGGTCGTGGGCCGCCGGGCGCGCCGCACCGCGGTGGGCGCGCGGATCGGCTCCGTCGCGAGCGGGATGCTGCACCACGCCGGCTGCCCGGTGGCCGTCGTCCCGCACCCGTGAGTCACCCGGGCGCCGTGTCCGGCGCCCGGCGTGCCCCGGGCAGGACGTTCCTGACGTAGTCCTGCACCGCGGTGTCGAGGCCGATGTCGTGCTGCGCCCGCTCGGACAGGTACCAGCGGTGCTCCAGCAGCTCGTGGTACAGCTCGGCCGGGTCCATGGTGCCGCGTAGCTCGCCCGGCACCGCCCGCACGGTGGGACGGAACACCTCCCGCACCCAGCGGTGCGCCAGCACCTCCGGACGCGCGGCGAGCGAATGCCCGCCGCCCGGCTCCGGCCGGGTGCCGCCCGGCGCGTAGTCGTCCTGGGTGGCCATCCAGCTCTCCAGGTCGGTCAGCAGCCGTCGCGCCTGGTTCTCCTCGGTGTCCAGGCCGGTCAGGCGCAGCAACTGCCGCTGGTGGTGGCCGGCGTCGACGACCTTGGGCACGAAGGTGACCGTGTCGCCGGTGGTGGAGCTCTCGATCTGCATCTCGGCCACGTCGAAGCCGAGGTCGTTGAGCCGTCTGATCCGGCGCTCGATGTAGTGGTACTTGCCCGCCGGGTAGACCGAGGTGCGGGTCAGCTCCTGCCACAGGCCGCGGTAGCGGGCGCAGATCTCGGTGCCGAACTCGACCGGGTCCACCGAGGGGTGCAGCGCCCCGGAGGCCTCCAGGTCCAGCAGCTCGCCGCTGATGTTGACGCGGGCCAGGTCGAGGTCGTACTCCCGCTGTCCGGGGCTCAGCCGCCGGTGCAGCTCGCCGGTCTCGGCGTCCACCAGGTAGGCGGCGTACGCGCCGGCGTCGCGCCGGAACAGCGTGTTGGACAGTGAGCAGTCGCCCCAGGCGAACCCGGCCAGGTGCAGCCGCACCAGCAGGACGGCCAGGGCGTCCATCAGGCGGTGCATGGTGGCCGGGCGCAGGGTGGTCTCGAACATCGAGCGGTACGGCATCGACCCGCCCAGGTGCCGGGTGATCAGCACCGGCTCCAGCGGCTCGCCCGCGCGGTCGGTGCGGCCGGTGACCACGGCCAGCGCGTCCACCGCGGGGATGCCGAGCCGGTCCAGGTCGCGCAGCAGCTCGTACTCGCGCAGCGCGGGCCGTTCGGCGAGTTCCTTGACGGCGACCACCTCGTCGCCGGCGCGGGCGTAGCGCACCACGTGCCGCGAGATGCCGCGCGGCAGCGGCACGAGGTACTCCTCGGGCCACTCCTCCAGTGGTGTCCGCCACGGCAGTTCGAGCAGGAGCGCGGGGTGCTCCGGGTTGGTGGCGCTGATCTGCAGACCCATGGCACGAACCCTAAAGGGCGCGTTCCCGCGCCTGCAGCGCCGCCTGCCGCACCGGACCGCGGAGCACGGGGCCGTGGCCGGGCAGCAGCAGGTCTCCATCGAGGCGTTCGAGCCTGCCCAACGAGGCCAGCGCCTGGGCGCGTTGGTGGTGGAACATGTCGGGCAGCAGTTGCGGGCCGGTCAGGCGTGAGGTGGGGTGGCCGCTCACCAGGGCGTCGCCGGAGACCAGCACGCCGGTGTCGGGGAGGTGGAACACGGTGTGGCCCCGGGTGTGGCCGGGCGTGTGCACGGGCACGGGCCGCCCCGGCAGGTCCAGCGGGCCGGCGGCCGGGAACGGCTCGGGCGCGGCGACCGGGACGTGCGCGGTGCCGCCGAGGCGCAGCGCGTGCACCGCCCAGGGCAGCACACCGGGCCGCCAGCCGTTGCGCAGCACCTGCCTGACGGTCACCTGGTGCAGGAACTCCCGCCGTGCGTGCGGCAGTTCGGTCTCGTGCAGATGCACCGGGGTGCCGTAGGCGCGGCGCAGGTACTCGGCGTTGCCCAGGTGGTCGTTGTGCGCGTGGGTGATCAGTACGGCCGCCACCGCCTGGGGCGAACTCCCCACCGCCGCCAGCGAGTCGAGCAGTTGCTGGCGGTCGCCGGGGTAGCCGGTGTCGATCAGTGTGACGGCGTCGCCCTCGGTCAGGATCACCCAGTTCGTGTTGCCGCCGTGCACCAGATAGGTGCCGTCGGCGACCTGCTGCACGTCCGCGCGCATCGCTCTCCTCGCATCCCGGGCGGCTGTCCGACGGGGCAGCCCACCAGATGCGTCCCAGGGTAGATCGAAGAGCGGACGCGCACAGTTTGTCGGTGCCGTGTACTTGGCATTCGCTCACGTGTGCGACTGTGCGACTCTTGGTCGCGCTTCTTCGTCTCGCGCATGGAAGAGGGGCCCCGTCGTCGGCTGCCACCGCGGCGGGTACGGCACCGGCCGCGCCCGCCATCGTCGACGTACGCAACGGAAGCGGCGCCCCGGGCGAGGCCTCCGCCGCGCTGTCCTACCTGGTCGAGCTCGGCTACACGGCCGGTGCGACCGGCAACGCGGCCGCACAGCCCGCCACCACCGTCGTCTACGGCCCCGGTGCTCAGCAGGCGGCGCAGTGGATCGCCGGTCGGTTCAACGCCGCTGCCCCGGCTGCCAGTTCGGCCGTGCCCGCCGGCCATGTCGTGGTCACCCTGGGCGAGAACTACGCGCTGCCCAGCCAACAGGCGTCGTCACCTGCCGCCGCGGAGTCGAACTCGTCGTCGCCCGCCGACTCGGGCCCCGCTGTGAAGGCGGGCGGGGTGCCGTGCGTCAACTGAGTCGCTGACGCTCCCGTCGAACTCGGCCTGGGCGCAGCACCGTCTGGCATACTTTCCTTATTGCGCAAGTGAAAGAGCGTGGGGGTCTGTTCGTTCCCTCCGTGCACCGACGTTGTTCCGGAGGCGGGGCGGTCACTCCCTCGCAAGGAGGTCTCAGCCATGCCTGTTTCGCCACGGTCTCGCTTCGCCCGGGCCCTCGCCGTCGTGGGGGTGACAGCTCTTGTGGGACTCGCCCCGCCGGCTTTCGGCGCGCCGGCGGCCACGAACGCCGGCACGGGGGCCGTGGCGGAAGCCTTCAAGAAGGGGCCGGTGTACATCGATCCGCGAGCCGCGGGGCAGTTGCCGAAGTCCGCGGCCGACAAGCTCGCGGCGAAGATCGAGGCCGCGGACAAGCCGGTCTTCGTGGCGGTACTGCCCCGGTCCTCCGACTACCCGCAGGCGTCCCTGATGCCGGACCTGCGCTCACTCACCGGCATCAGCGGGGTGTACGCCGTGCGCCTGGGCGAGTTGTTCAACGCCAAGGCGGACCATCAGGTGATGTCGCAGAGCGCCGTCGACAACCTGCGGGGAGCGGTGCAGCGCTCCTACGCCTCGGACGCGGAGGCGCAGTTGAACGCGTTCGTCGACCAGGCCGTCAAGCAGACGAAGGGGCACGCCCCTGCGTCCTGGCAGGACAGTGGTGAGGGCGGCTCCGGCAGCGGCGGGCTGATGGTCGGCGGCCTGCTCGCGGCCGGGGCGGCCGGGGGCGGATATGCGCTGTACCGGCGGGCGAAGAAGCGGCGGGAGGCCGAGCAAAGGGAGTTGGAGGCGCTGCGGGTGGTGGTGGACGAGGACATCACCGCCTTCGGCGAGGAAGTGGACCGACTGGCCTTCTCCCCGTCCGAGCCAGGGGCCACCGACGAGATGCGCAACGACTACTCCCACGCCCTCGACGCCTATGAGCTGGCCAAACAGCAGATGGCCGCTGCGGCCAAGCCTCAGGACGTGCAGCCGGTGACCGCTACGCTGGCCGACGGCCGCTTCGCCCTGGCCACCCTGGCCGCCCGCCGCAATGGAACGCCGCTGCCCGAGCGCCGTGTGCCCTGCTTCTTCGACCCCCGTCACGGCCCCTCGGCCGACGATGTGAACTGGAGCCCGCCCGGCGGCGTGCCGCGGATGGTCCCCGCCTGCGCGGAAGACGCCGCACGGGTCATTCAGGGTGGGCAGCCGATGACGCGGATGGTCGACACCGGCCAGGGCGCCCAGCCGTACTGGAACGCCGGTCCGGCGTACGCGCCGTGGGCGGGCGGCTACTTCGGCGGCGCGGGCGCGGTGGTCGGCGGCCTGCTCGCCGGCACGCTGCTGGGCAGCCTGCTCAGCGCGCCGTCCGCCTTCGCAGGCTCCGGCGATGGCGTCTCGTCCGGCCCCGATCTGCCGGACGGCGGCGAGTTCTCCGGTGCGGACTTCCGAGCCTCCGACTTCGCGGGGGGATTCGACGGTGGTTTCGGGTCGGACGGCGGGGGTGGCTTCGGCGGCGACTGGGGGTGATCTCGCCGGGCGGTGGCCGGACCACTCGCTCCGTGCGCCCAGGTGCCCTCGGGGGCAGGCAATCAATTGCCCGACAGGGCAACAAGGATGAGAGAGCTGGGAGGGGCAGAGCCGTGCCGGACACGACCACGGCCGAGGGTCTGCTGGAAGAACTGGCCAGGGGAGGTCCACTGCCGCCGGAAGAGCAGGTCCGGGTCACCTACCGGCCGGTCGAGGTGTGTGATGGGTCCGGCTGGACCTGGCCGGGCGCCGTCACCGGATGGTGGATCAGCCCTGAGGGGGACACCCTGTGCCGGCTGAGGCTGTCGGGGTGCGCCTCTTCACGCTGGGTGGTCTTCGACTCCGACCGGATCGCCCTGCTGGTCCAGGGCGGCACGTGACACCTTCGTCACTGACATGCAGCGGGTTCCGGCATCGATTTTGCCGGTTGAAACCGGTGTCCGTGGTCAGTCCCGCAGGCGGATGGCAGCAGTTTCGGTCAGCAACCGGGCCAGATCCGCGGGCAGGTCGAGGTGGCGTACGAGCCAGGCGGTGTCATGGCCACGGGAGGCGAAGGCCCACGCGGTGTAAAGGTGGTTGAGGGAGGGCGCACTCGGGCCCAGCAGACGGGGCCGGACCGCTTCCATGGGGAAGCCCTCCAAGGTGCGGGAGGTGAACGACGACACGTCCCTCACCTCCAGAAGGCGGCGCCGCGCTCGCCGGGTGGCCTTGCGATCCGCGCGCAGCGCCGCTGCGAGGGCGAAGGCCGTGACGGCCGCTCCCAGCAGTGCGCCGCCGATGACCGGACGGTATGCCGCCGGGGCGGTGGCCAGGACGGTCATCTCCAGCGCGGTGAGTGTGAGCACGCAGAGGACGGCGGTGCCGGCGCCGTTGCGCGGATGCGGCAGGGCCTTCATCACCAACTGCCCTTCCCTCTTTCCGTGTTCCATCGTCGCACCGAGGGCTGCTCGTTGTTCCGGTCCCTGATCCGTGGGCGGGCGGTACTTGAGAGCGGGCCGACGGCAGGGCCGGTCCCGCTTGAAATCCCCGTGGGCCGCTGCCGGTGCAGAGCGCGCACCGATGAGCGGAAGATGATGGAAGTGCGCTCCAGTGCGCTCTTCGGCGCGCTGGAGCGCAGAGGACGGGACGACGAGGCGCCTCCTGCTGCCGTCCAGCAGCATAGCCCCCTACTTGCGTGCTCGCGCAAGTAGGGGCTCTAGGGTTCTCGCTTGTGACTCAATCCTCCTCGCACCTCGGCACGACGGCCGAGGCCTATGACGCCATCGCCGTCCGCTATGCCGACCTCGTCCGCGACGAGCTCGACGCCCTTCCGCTGGACCGCGCGGTGATCGCCGCGTTCGCCGAACTCGCCCGGACCACCGGACCCGGGCCCGTCGCCGAGCTGGGATGCGGCCCTGGACGGGTGACCGCGCACCTGCGGAACCTGGGGCTGGAGGTCTTCGGCGTCGACCTGTCCCCGGTGATGATCGACCTCGCCCGCGATGCCTACCCAGACCTGCGGTTCGAGGTCGGTTCCATGGACGCCCTCGACCTGGCCGACGGCACGCTGCGAGGCATCGTGGCCTGGTATTCGGTCATCCACACCCCTCCGCGGGACATCCCCTCGTACTTCGCCGAGTTCCGGCGGGTGCTCGCGCCCGGCGGCCACCTCCTGCTCGGCTTCTTCGAGTCGGAGGGCGGGCCGGTCACGCCGTTCGACCACAAGGTGACGACGGCCTACCGGTGGCCGATCGACGACCTCGCGGACCTGGCCGGCGACGCCGGCTTCGCCGAGGTCGGCCGGATGCTGCGCGAGCCCCGCGAAGGGGAGCGGTTCCGCCGGGGCCACCTGCTGATGAGCACGGCTGAGCACCTCGGATGACCGGCGGCCGGCTTCGGCGGGCCCGGCGGCCTGCCAAAGCCGGTTGAGATGCCGCCCCGCCTTGCGGAAGGGTCTGCGGCATGGAGTTCTTCTGCTACCACCGTGACCGGCCCGGCTCCCTGGCGTTGCGCCACGAGAAGCTGGAGGAGCACTGGTCCTACATGGACCGGTACGCGAAGGAGATGATCGCCCGCGGCCCGACGTTCGCCGACGACGGTGAGACACTCACCGGCAGCGTGCACATCCTCGGCCTGCCGGATCCCGCCGCCGCCCGCGCGTTCGCCTTCGACGAGCCCAACCACCAGGCCGGCGTCTACCGGGACGTACTGCTGCTCCGGTGGCGCAACGCGCTCGGCCGCACGATGTGGGACTTCCCCGGCGGCCGGGACGGCGGCGACCGCTACCTCGTGCTCGGCCTCGGCACGGATCAGGCCGCCGATGCCCCGACCGCACCGACCGACCGGGACGAGCTGATCGCGTACGGACCGTTGCTGTCCGACGACGGAGCCGCCTGGCTGGGCACGGCGGCCCTGGTCCGGGCGCCGGACCCGGACACGGCACGGGCCGTCCTGGCCCCGGCCCGGTACGCGGACGTCGAGGTCCACACCTGGCGGTTCGGCGGCCGGCCGTCCTGACCAGGAGAGGAACCGAGCCGACGGCTCGACTGCGCTGATTGTCCCTGCGGCCACGACGTGCGCCCCGCCCCGTTACGGGTACTCGGGAAAGCCATCGCGGAGCCGCAGGCACGATCCGTCAGGAGCAGTGATGGCTGACTTCGGGTACTTTCTGTCGTCCGAGGAGCACAACCCCGCGGAGCTCGTCGAGCAGGCCAGGATGGCCGAGCAGGCCGGTTTCACTTCCTTGTGGATTTCGGACCACTACCACCCGTGGAACGACCGCCAGGGACAGAGCCCGTTCGTGTGGTCGGTGGTGGGCGCCCTCTCGCAGGCCGTCTCCCTGCCGGTGGAGACGGCGGTGACCTGCCCGCTGGTGCGCAACCATCCCGTCGTGATCGCGCAGGCGGCCGCCACCAGCGCCGTACAGCTCGGTGGCCGGTTCCGGCTGGGAGTCGGCACCGGCGAGGCGCTCAACGAACACATCCTGGGCGGCCCGTGGCCAGAGGCGTCGGTACGTCTGGAAATGCTGGAGGAGGCGCTCCAGATCATCCGGAAACTGTTCACCGGCGAGCAGACCAGCCATCGCGGCAGGCACTACACCGTGGAGAATGCCCGCCTGTACACCTTGCCCGAGCAGCCGGTGCCCATCGACGTCTCCGCCTTCGGCCCGCAGGCGGCCGAGGCCGCCGCGCGGATCGGGGACGGGCTGATCACGATGATGCCCGACATCGCCCTCGTCGAGCGCTTCCGGCGCGGTGGCGGCGGCACCCACCCGGTGTACGGCGGGCTCAAGGTGTGCTGGGGCACGGACCAGCGGGAGGCGGTCCGCACCGCGCACCGTCTCTGGGCCACCGAACAGCTCCCCGGGGAACTCACGCAGATCCTGTCCACCCCACGCCACTTCGAGCAGGCGTCCCAACTGGTCACCGAGGACCAGGTGGCGGCCGCCGTACCGTGCGGCGACGATCCGGACGTCCACATCGAGGCGCTGAACGCGTACGTCGATGCCGGATTCGACGCGGTGCACGTCAGCCAGATCGGCAAGGACCAGCAGGGCTTCTTCGACTTCTACCGCACCAAGGTCCTTCCGCGGCTGCGCGACTGACCGGCGGACAAGAGGTGGCGGACGCGGTGCCCGGGCCCGGAGACCGGGGGAGGCGGCAGGGCGGTTGCGCGCTCATCGTGATCGACATGATCAACACGTACGACCACGAGGACGCCGAGCTGCTCGTCCCTTCCGCCCGCCGGGTGGTTCCCGTCGTGGCGCACCTGATCGGGCGGGCCCGCGCCGCGGACGTGCCGGTGATCTACGCCAACGACAACTTCGGGCTGTGGCGCTCCCACCACGGAGAGCTGGTGGAGACCGCGTTGGCCCGGTCGCACGCCGAACTGGTCGAGCCGATACGGCCCGACGACGACTCGCTGTTCGTGGTCAAGGCCCGCCACTCCGTCTTCCACGAGACGCCCATGTCCTATCTGCTGTGGCAACTGGAGGTCGGGAACGTGGTGTTGTGCGGTCAGGTCACCGAGCAGTGCGTCCTCTACTCAGCCCTGGACGCGCACATCCGCCATCTGTCGGTCACGGTGCCGAGGGACGCCGTCGCGTCCATCCATCCCCATCTCGAGGCGGCCGCCCTGGAGATGATGGAGCGCAACATGGGCGCCAGGATCGTCACGGCAGGCGAAGTGGACTTCACGGCACCATGACGCCGCCGCGTCCGACGCGCGTTCAGGACTGGGCGGCGAGCGCGGCACACAGCACCGCGATGCCGAGGGCGAGCCAGGCCAGATAGTCGCCCAGGCGTCCCGAATGCAGGCGGCGCAGCGCCCGGACGGCCCGGGCGGCGGGGTGCCGCTCGGACAGCCGCGGCGCGCGCTGGTGGACGGCGGCGACGGCGAGCGCGACGGCGATGCCCGTGGACAGCAGCCCGAGTGCCACGCCGGTGGCGGTCCAGGCGGCGGCCGGTGCGCGGCCGGCGGGCGCCGCGCCCTGGTGGGTGAGGACGGCGGCGGCATAGCGGGCGCGGTCGGTGAAGACGGCGGCTCCGGGCGCGAGGGCGGAGCCGATCACGGGTACGCAGCCCAGCGTCGCGGCGAGCGCGAGGAGGGCGGCGGGGACGAGGGTCATGGCCGGCGGCAGGGTGCGCCGCGGGGCCCGGATCTCGGGTTCCTCGCCCTCGCCGGTGGTCTCCTGTTCGCCGGGCCGGCTGAGCGGTACCGGGCCGGTGCCCCAGAAGACCCGCAGGCCCGCGCGGAGCACGGCGGCGCCGGTGACCGCGGAGGCGGCGACGAACACGGCGGGCAGCCACGGCTGCCAGTGTCCCGCGGCGTCCTCGGTGAGCGCTTTGCCCAGGCCGGTGCCGAACGGCGGCAGCCCGGCCACGGCGAGGGCCCCGGCCGCGAACAGCACACCCACCGGACGCAGGGCACGGGCCCTGCCGTGCAGACCGTGTTCGTCGACCGAGCCGTAGCGGTCCAGCAGTACCCCGGTCAGCCCGAACAGCGCCGCCTTGACGCAGCCGTGGGCGGCGACGTACAGCGCGGTTCCGGCCACCCCGTCCGGGGTGAGCAGGGCGACGCCGATGGTGAACAGGCCGACATGGCTGACGGTGGAGAACGCCAGGAGGCGCTTGAGGTGCCGCTGCTGCCAGCACATCACGGCGCCGACCAGCGCGGTGAGCACGCCCAGGGCCACGAAGACCGACCGGAACGCCTGGTGGGGCAGGCCGCCGGGGCCGGCGAAGACGGTCCAGTACACGCGGGCGATGCCATAGACACCGAGTTCGACCATGACGCCGGACATCAGCATGCACACCGGGGTGGGGGCGACCGCGTGGGCGTCCGGCAGCCAGAAGTGGAACGGCACCGCCGCGGCCTTCACCAGCAGGGCGGTGGCGACGAGGACGAAGGCGACGACGGTCAGCATGTCGGTGGGGTGGCCGGCCAGCCGCTCGCCGAGGCGGGCGAGGTTCAGCTCGCCGGTGCGGGCGTAGAGGAGGCCGATGCCGAGCAGGGAGCAGTAGGCGGCGAAGGACGTGACGACGCCGAAGGTGAGGGCGCCTTGGAGGGGGCGGGGATCCTCGATGTGGTAGCCGGTCAGCGCGTACGCGGCCGCTCCCATGAGCTCGAAGAAGACGAAGGCGTTGAACAGGTCGCCGGTGAGCGCGAAGCCGGCCATGCCGGCCTCGAACAGCAGGATCAGGGCGGGGAAGATCCCCGCGTGATGGCCCTTGGGCTCGTCGAAGTACCGCCACGAGTAGACGAGGACGGCCAGTACGAGCACGGCGACCAGCAGAGCCAGCCCGACGCCGATCCGGTCGGCGGCGAGGACGATGCCGAGCCGGGCCGGCCAGCCGCCCAGGTCCGAGGTGGCGAGCCCGCCGCCGCGCCCCCACAGCAGGGCGAGGCAGACCACCTCGGCGGCGGCGGCCGCGGTCGCCAGGACGTCGCAGCCGAGGCGGGGCAGGGCGCGGCCGGCGACGGCGAGGAGGGTGGAGCCGAGCAGGGGGATCGCCACGGCCAGGGGCAGGAGGTCGGCTGCGGTCATCAGATCTCCTTCGTGGATACCCCGGCCTTCAGGCCGGGGAGGAAACGAACCCCTGCGGAGCAGGGCAGGGAAAGCCGGTTCGCCGTCAGGTGGACCGGCATCTCACCCTCAACTGCCCTGCTCACGAACTGATTGTGTAAAAATGTGAGCTGTGACCACTCACGTGAAGCGGGCATACAAGTACCGCTTCTATCCGACGGATGCGCAGGCGGCGGAGCTGTCGCGCACCTTCGGCTGCGTGCGGAAGGTCTACAACCTGGCACTTCAGGCCCGGACCGAGGCATGGGTACTGCGTCAGGAACGAATCAACTACAACGCCACCTCGGCCATGCTGACGGCGTGGAGGAAGACCGAGGAACTGGCGTACCTGGGCGACGTTTCGTCTGTTCCCCTTCAGCAGGCCCTGCGGCACTTGCAGACAGCCTTCACTCACTTCTTCGGAAAGCGAGCGAAGTACCCGCGCTTCAAGTCGAAGAAGAAGTCGCGGAAGTCCGCCGAGTACACCACCAGTGCGTTCCGCTTCCGTGACGGGAAGCTGACCCTGGCGATGATGGCGGAGCCTCTGGACGTCGTGTGGTCGCGCCCTCTGCCGGAGGGTGCGCAGCCGTCGACCGTGACCGTGTCGCGGGATGCGGCCGGACGCTGGTTCGTCTCGATGCTGGTCGAAGACCAGACCGTCAAGCCGCTCTCTGCTGCTGGTGCGGCGGTCGGCGTGGACGCCGGCCTGGATCACCTGCTGACTCTCTCGACCGGGGAGAAGGTTGCCAACCCTCGGCACGAGCGTCGGGACCGGGCCCGCCTGGCCCGCGCCCAGCGGGAGCTGTCCCGGAAGGTCAAGGGCTCGGCCAACCGTGCCAAGGCCCGTCTGAAGGTCGCCCGTATCCACACGCGGATCGCCGACCGGCGCCGGGACGGGCTCCACAAGCTCACCACCCGACTCGTTCGTGAGAACCAAACGATCGTGATCGAGGACCTGACCGTCCGCAATCTGCTGAAGAACGGCAGGCTCGCCCGCGCCATCAGCGATGCATCGTGGACGGAACTCCGATCGATGCTGGAGTACAAGGCCCAGTGGTACGGCCGCGAAGTGATCGCGGTCGACCGCTGGTTCCCGTCCTCCAAGCTGTGCTCGAACTGCGGCATCCTGCAGAGCACGATGCCCCTGCATGTCCGCACCTGGACGTGCGACTGCGGCACAACCCACGACCGGGACGTGAACGCAGCGAAGAACCTCTTGGCCGCCGGGCTGGCGGTGTCGGCCTGTGGAGCCGGTGTAAGACCTCAACGGAGCACTCCGGACGGGCAACTGGCTGTGAAGCAGGAAACCCAGCGGGCGACCGCTGGAACCTCTCGCCCTTAGGCGGGAGAGGAAGCCAAGGTCACCCTTTGAGGCCGGTGAGGGCCTGCGGGTCGACGGTGTGGTGGCGCTTGCGCAACTGGATGGTCAGCGCGAGCAGCAGCGCGGTGACGGTCGCGCCGACGACGACGTCCGTCAGCGCGAGTGCCTGGACGACCGGATCGACGACGGGGCGGGAGCCGGGGGTGACGTCGGAGTAGACGGGGGCGGTCGCGCCGCGGCGGTAGCCGACGGCCAGGAGCAGCAGATAGGTGGAGGACTGGGCGACGGCGAGGCAGCCGATGGCGTGGATGAGGTCGCGGCTGGTGACCAGCCCGTAGAGGGCGATGAGCAGGACCCATCCGGCGGCGAGGTAGGGCCAGATCCCCACTAGCGGTCTCCCTTGTCGTCGGTGTTCCCGGCGTGGGCGGTGCCGGTGTCCTGGTCGGGGTCGGTGAGTTCGACGGCCTGATCGAGGAAGTGGGCGAGCAGGGCGATCAGCCCGGAGGCGACCTCGACGCCGACCGCGGCGTTGAGCACCGGGACGGTGCCGCCGGAGGTGATCCGGTTGAACGTGCCCAGCGGCAGCACGTTCTTCAGGAACGCGCCGCCCGCGACCAGGCCGGCCAGGCCGACGAGGCTGAAGGACGCGGCGGCCAGCGAGTCCGTCACGTCCAGGACGGCCAGCGGCCGCAGCCGCTTCAGAGCGCGGTAGTCGGCGGCGACGTAGGCCAGGTGCAGGGCGGTGGCCAGCACGACGCCGCCCTGGAAGCCGCCGCCGGGGCTGAGTTGGCCGTGCGCGACGATGTAGACGCCCACAACCAGGGTGACCGGCAGCAGCAGGGTGCCGAACAGGCGGGTGCTGGGCATGACGTACTGGGAGCCGGCGCGCCGGTGGCGTTCGTCGCGGGCCCGGCGCAGCAGCAGCGTGGCCCCGAGGACGGTGCCGAAGAGGATGGACTCCTCGCCGAGGGTGTCGAAGGCGCGGATGTCGAAGTTCACGGACGAGACGACGTTGGCCGTGCGGTGGGCGAGCGCCGCCGCCACCGCCCGGTCACCGTAGGGGTGGTGGGCCGAACCGAACGGCGGGAGCCGGGCACAGGCGGCGGCGAAGAAGGCGGCGATCGCCGCGGCGGCGACCAGGAACACGACCATCCGGGCGCGCGCCGTCATTCCCGCTCCTCGCCGTCGCCCTCGGTGGTGCGGTCGTCGGGGCCGCTGGGCCGGCGGGTGACCTTGCGGACGGTGAGGAGGATCAGCAGCGGGGTCAGCGCGGTGCCGACGGCCAGCTGGGACAGGGCCACGTCGGGTGCCTGAAGCACCGCGAACAGCACCGCCAGGCCCAGGCCCAGCGCGGACAGGACGACGGCCTGGCGGGCCGGGTCCCGGGTGAGGACCGCCGCGGTCGCGGCGAGGACGACGAACGCGAGGGCGGCGCCGATCAGCCACTCGTTCACGCGCCCTCCCCCTCCTCGGCCTGCTGTGAGGCGCGGCCGACGGCGATGGTGGTGACCGTCCCCCCGACGGCGAAGACCAGACCGATGAACAGCGTCTTGACCGCGGCCCGGCCCGCGCCCTGGTCGACGGCCACGGCCAGGGCGATCAGCGGGATCCCCGCGCAGGAGGGCGGGGCCAGGGCGTGCAGGCGCATCAGCGTTTCGCGCAGCCGCAGCACCGCGACGGCGGAGAGCAGCATGCACCCCACCCCGGCCCACAACAGCACGAGCACGGTCACATGGCGCGGCGTCATTCGGAACTCCCTGGCGCCCTCCCGGCCGCGTGCCGGCCGGCCGAGCGCGGTGTCGTCACGTCTCGGTGCTGGAATCGTGTGTCGGGTGTGTCTCGTGGCGGCGGCCCGCCACGAAGCGGGTGAAGACGAGGGTGCCGGCGGGGGCCAGGACGGCCAGCATCAGCGCGAGGTCCTGGTAGGCGGGCCGGCCGTATACCTGGGGCAGGAGGAGGAACACCGCGCCCACCGTGGTCGACAGCAGCGAGACCCCGGCGAGTCGGCGTACCGTGGTGCCGCGGGCCACGACCCACAGGTACGGCGGCACCGTGGCGGCCAGCAGGACCAGCGCGGCCGCCGCCCAGGCGTTCACCGTCTCCCGCCCGTCCGGGCCACCGCCGCCTCGACCGGTCCCGCGTCCGGACGCAGGGCGTGCATCAGCACCATGTCGTCGCGCGGGATGCCGATCACGCAGGTGTCCGGTGACGCGGCGATCAGCGTGCCGGCCCACGCGGCATGGGCCTCCGGCCGCAGCGTCACGCGCCGCACGGTCGCGTCCCTCGGACGCGTGGCCACGGAGGACATCAGGACGGCCAGGCCGCGTGCGACCGCGTACGGCAGTGAGACGGCGGCGCGGGCCGCGTGGCGGGCCCCCGTGACGTGCACACCGGCGGCACGTCGCATCCGCCGCGCCGCGAACGCCCCGCCCAGTGAGGCCAGGCCGGCCACCGTCAGTTCGACGGGCGACACGGAACTGACCGACACCACCGTCACGCCGGTCAGCACCCCGCACCACACCGTGATCTCAACCGTCGCAGCCCACATCGGACCTCCTCGCGCCCAGGCCATTGTTCGACCGAGGGCGGCCCGGAGACGCCGCAGCGAACGGTGGCGTGTCCCGGGCATCACCCGTACGGCTCAGGGCCCCCGAGCGGCCCGCAGTCAGTCGGGCGGCTCGGGCGGGCGCGGCCGGCCGGGCTCGGGCGGTGCGGGCTCCGGACCGGGCTCGGCGGGACGCGGCGGGGCGGGCGGCTCGGGCGGCGGGACCGGCGTGCCGGGCGGAGCCGGCGGGTCATGCGGAACGGGCGGGTCGGCCACGGAGACCATGATCGCGGGCTCCTAGCGTCCGAGGGCGTCTTCGAGCTGCGCCTTGTTCATCTTCGAGCGGCCCTGGATGCCGCGCTGCCTGGCCTCGTTGTACAGCTGGTCGTAGGTGGGGCCCTGGGCGCCGCTGTGGGAGCGCTGCCCGCCGCGGCGGGAGGAGGACATGTCCTCGACCGAGGTGCGGCTGGCGGTCTTCGATTCCCCCTGCCGGGCGCGTTCCTTGTTCACGGTCCGCGCGGCGATCTCCTCGGCGCGCTCCTCCTTCTCACCGCGTTCCAGCGCGCTTTCCTTGATGTGTTCGTACTGCCGTTCCCGCTTCGGGCTCGATCCGCGGGGCATGGTCACACACTCCTGTCCTGTGCTTGGGGGGCTCGGGTGCCCCGCATCCGGGCCGCGAACCCGGCGCCGACGCGGGGCACGGCCGATGTCGCGCGTCGCGTACCGTCCGCGAGAGCCCCGACGGCGTGCGCGGCCCGCTGCTGGACGCTGCGGCCCCGGGCTTGATCGTCGAACCGGCCGTGCGCTCCGAAGTCCCGTAGCGCGTCCGCGGGTTCGAACAGGTTGTCCGGCTCCCCGGCCTGCCTCGGGTGACCGTCCTGCTGGGAGGCGAAGCCGGTGCGGGCCAGGTAGCGGTCCAGCAGCCCCGGTACGACCGCGTTCGCCACCAACGTGGCGACGGTGCTGCCGCCGACCCAGTACTCGCGCCTGCCCGGGTGGTCGGCGGCGTACAGCACGGCGCGGGCGGCGATCTCGGGCTGGTAGATCGGCGGCACCGGCTGCGCCCGTTCGGGCAGGCGCGAGCGGACCCAGTCGAACTGCGGGGTGTTCACCGCCGGCATCTGCACCATGGTCGCGCGCACCCGGGTGCCGGAGGCGAGCAGTTCGCAGCGCAGTGCCTCGTGCCAGCCCTGGAGGGCGTGCTTGGCGCCGCTGTAGGCGCTTTGCAGCGGGATGCCGCGGTAGGCGATCGCCGAGCCGACCTGCACGATGACTCCCCGGTCCCGGGGCAGCATCCGGCGCAGCGCGGCCCCGGTGGCGTAGACGTAGCCGAGGTAGGTGACCTCGGTGACGCGCCGGAACTCCTCGGGCGCGATTTCGGCGAAGGGTGCGAAGACCGAGGTGAACGCGTCGTTGACCCACACGTCGATCGGACCGAGCTCCTCCTCGGCCCGTTGGGCCGCGGCCTCCACCGCCTCCGGATCGGCCATGTCCGCCTCGATGGCGACCACCTTCGCGGCGCCCGCCTGCTCGGCGTCGCGGACCGCGCCCTCGAGGCCGGCCCGGCCACGGGCGATCAGCGCGAGGCGGTCCCCGCGAGCGGCGAAGGCGACCGCGGCCGCGCGGCCGATCCCGCCGCTGGCTCCGGTGACCACCACGGTGCGGCACTCGGGTTCGTCAGGTGTCATACGGTCCGGTTCTCCCCGATGCGCGGGGGCAAACGAGGGTGCGGGGAGGCGGCCGCGGGTGCGGTGGCGGACGGATCAGCCCGCGCCGGCCAGCGTGGTGGCGGCCTCCAGGAGCAGGGCGTGGACGAACGCCTGCGGCAGGTTGCCGCGCAGCTGGCGCTGGGCGACGTCGAACTCCTCCGCGTACAGGCCGGCGGGGCCGCAGGCGGCACGGTTGCGTTCGAACCAGCGCACGGCCTCCACCGTGTCGCCCTGCTGGTGCTCGGCGAGGGCCATGACGAACCCGCAGAGCAGGAAGGCCCCTTCGGCGTCCTGGAGCGGTCGCTGGTCGTGACGGAAACGGTAGGCGTAGTGGTCCTGGACGAGGTCGGCGCGGACCGCGCGCAGGGTGGCGGTGGTGCGGGGGTCGCCGGCGGGCAGGGCGCCGCGGATGGCGGGCAGCAGGAGCGCCGTGTCGACGCGGGGGTCCGTCGGCGCGCGTTGCCAGCGGCCGGAGGGGTGCAGGCTGTCGGCGGCGGTGTCGGCGACGATCCGGTCCGCGAGTGCCGCCCACCGCGATGCCGCCCCGGCGCTGCCGGCGGGTGCCGCCGCCGCGGCGGCACGCAGCCCGGCCGCGCAGATCAGCCGGCTGTGCGCCCAGCGGTCCCTGTGCAGTTCCCAGATCCCGGCATCCCCGTCCCGGTGGCGGGCCTCGATGGCCTCGGCGGCGAGGAGGGCGGCGTGCCAGGCCTCGGCGCCGATACGGTCCTGGCGCGCTCCGGCCGCGATCAGCAGCAGGCTCTCGCCGAGCGCGTCCAGCTGGAACTGGCGGTTGACGTGATTGCCGACGACGTCGTAGCCGCCCGGATAGCCGGGCAGGTCGAGGGTGCGCTGGTCGGGCACCGGCCCACCGGTCGCGGTGTAGGCGGGCGCGAGGCAGGGGCCGTGTTCGATCAGGCGCTCGGTGACGAACCGCACCGAGTCGTCCAGCAGTGCGTACGGGCCGGTCGCCGCGAGGGCCTGGCCGATGTAGGCCTGGTCGCGGATCCACACGTACCGGTAGTCGTAGTTGCGGCCCTGCTCGGCCCGCTCGGGCAGGCTGGTCGTCGCGGCGGCCACGGTACCGCCGTGCGAGCCCGTCATACCGCGCAGCACCGCGTACGCGTGCCGGGCGTCACGCGGGCCCAGCGCGCCACGAAGTCCGGGCACGCGTGCGGCCCATCCGGCCTCGGTGGCCCGCCACAGCCAGTCCGTCGGCTCCGGTCCGGGAAGCGGCCGGTCCGAGACCTCCAGGACCAGATCGTGGTGGGTGCCGGCGGCCAGGCGCAGCACCGCGTCCAGCCCCGGGTGGTCCGTGCCCGCCGGTTCGGCGCCGGGCGCGCCGCCGAACCGGACGTACAGCTCGCCGGCCCGGCCCGTCCACCGGCCCTCGCCGTCCCGGTGCACCTCGCGCAGCGGACGCCGGCCGAAGCCCGCCGCCGGGTACAGCCGTACGTCGACCCGGGCGTCGCCGTCGACGGCCATGACCCGGCGCAGCACCGTGACCCGGTGCGGATCGCCGGGGAGGGCGAGGGCCTCGCGGCACTCGACGATGCCGCCGGTGGTGATCCAGCGACTGCGCCAGATCAGGCCGCCCTGCTCGTAGTAGCCGCCGTGCACGAACGGCCCGGTGGGGGTGACGTCGTACCAGCCGGGACCGCCGATCAGGGCGGAGAAGACGGCCTCGCTGTCCCAGGCGGGCGCGCACATCCACACGATCTCGCCGCGAGGTCCCACCAGGGCGCCGCGCTCGCCGTCCGCGAGCAGGGCGTAGTCGCGCAGTGTGTGCGGGGCGGGGGCCTCGCCGGACGAGTTCACGGTCCACTCCTTCCCCGTCCCGGCGCGCCCGCGGTACCCGGTCGGCCGCCGTGACGTGAACACGGCTCATGCCCGACTGACCGCAGGCGCTGAGGTGAAACCACGCACCCTCCTGGCGCAGGTGGCGGCCGGTGCCTCCGCGGCCCTTTCGATACATCGGTGTATCGGATACATTCACGTATCAAACGGAGGTCCGGCATTGGCGGTCGAGGGCACGGAGAGGCGCGTCACCAGGCGCCGGCAGCGGACGCGGGCCAACCTGCTCGACGCCGCCTTCACGGTGTTCGCGGCCAAGGGCTTCGGCCGGGTGTCGATCGAGGAGGTCTGCGAGGCCGCCGGCTACAGCAGGGGCGCCTTCTACTCCAACTTCGACTCCCTCGACGAGCTGTTCTTCGCCCTGTACCGGGAACGGGCCGAGCTGATCGCCGACCAGGTGGCCGGTGCGCTCGCCCTCGACGGCCCGGACCTCGACGTGCCCGCCGCCGTCGACCGGGTCACCGACGTGCTGCTGCTGGACCTGGACTGGCTCCTGGTCAAGACGGACTTCCTGGTGCACGCCGCCCGCGACGCGGCCGTGGCGCGGACGTTGCTGGAGCACCGCGCGCGGCTGCGCCGGGCCGTCGCCGACCGGCTCGCCCGCGCCCGCACCCCGCTGCCCGCCGTCCTCGGAGACGCCGACGCCGCCGCCCACGCGGTCGTCGCCGCGTACGACGGAGTCACCACCCAACTGCTGCTGGACAAGGACGTCGAGGGCGCCCGCGCCTGGCTCGGACAGCTGCTCACCGCGCTGCTGACGGACGGTGGCGGCACCGCACGCGCATCACAAGAAGACTGAGCAAAACCAAGGAAACCGAGGAACCGAGGAAGGAAGGGGACGGTCGCCATGGACGCCGACGTCATCGTGGTCGGAGCGGGCCTCGCGGGCCTGGTCGCGGCGCACGAACTGACCAGCCGGGGCCGCAGGGTCGCCCTCGTCGACCAGGAGAACGCCGCCAACCTCGGCGGGCAGGCGTACTGGTCCTTCGGCGGGCTGTTCCTCGTCGACACCCCGCAGCAGCGCAGGCTCGGCGTCAAGGACTCCTTCGAGCTGGCCTGGAACGACTGGCAGGGCAGCGCGCGCTTCGACCGGCTGGACGACGAGGACTCCTGGGCGGTGCGCTGGGCGCGCGCCTATGTCGAGTTCGCGGCGGGGGAGAAGCGGTCCTGGCTGGAAGGGCACGGCATCACGCTGCTGCCCACGGTCGGCTGGGCCGAGCGCGGCGATCTGCGCGCCGACGGCCACGGCAACTCCGTGCCCCGCTTCCACATCGCCTGGGGCACCGGCACGGGCGTCGTGGAACCCTTCGCCGCGTACGCCCTCCAGGCCGCGCGCGACGGCCTGCTCACCTTCCACCACCGTCACCGGGTCGACGAACTCGTCGTCCAGGACGGCGCGGCACACGGAGTGCGGGGCACGGTCCTCGCCGAGGACGACTCGCCCCGCGGTGTCGCCTCCAACCGCGAGGAGACCGGCGCGTTCGAACTCACCGCGCAGGCCGTGGTCCTCACCACCGGCGGCATCGGCGCCGGCCACGACCTCGTCCGCCGTTACTGGCCCGAGCGCCTAGGCACCCCGCCGTCGCGGATGGTCACCGGCGTTCCGGCGTACGTCGACGGCCGGATGCTGGACATCAGCGCCGAAGCCGGCGTACGGCTCGTCAACCGCGACCGCATGTGGCACTACACCGAGGGCCTGCGGAACTGGAACCCGATCTGGCCCGGCCACGGCATCCGCATCCTGCCCGGCCCGTCCTCGGTGTGGCTGGACGCCCTCGGCCGCCGGCTGCCCGACCCCTGCCTGCCCGGCTACGACACGCTCAGCACCCTCAAGCACCTGCGCACCACCGAGGACATCGCCGGGTACGACCACTCCTGGTTCGTGCTGACCCGCAGGATCGTCGAGAAGGAGTTCGCCCTGTCGGGCTCCGAGCAGAACCCCGACATCACGGCCAAGGACCGCAAGGCGGTGCTGCGCGACCGGCTGCTCGGCAAGGGAGCACCCGGACCCGTACGGGACTTCCTGCGACACGGCGAGGACTTCCTGATCGCCGACACGCTGGAGCAACTGGTCGAGAAGATGAACCAGTCGACCGACAAGCCCCTCCTCGACGCCGCCGGGGTGCGCCGCCTGATCGAGGCCCGCGACCTCCAGATCGCCAACCCCTACAGCAAGGACACCCAGATCCAGGGCATCCACAACGCCCGCCGCTACATCGGCGACCGCCTCGGCCGGGTGGCCGCCCCGCACCGCGTCCTGGACCCGGCGGCCGGCCCGCTGATCGCCGTCAAGCTGCACATCCTGACCCGCAAGACGCTCGGCGGCATCCAGACCGACCTGGACTCGCGCGCCCTCGGCACCGACGGGCAGGTGATCGACGGCCTCTACGCGGCCGGTGAGGTCGCCGGGTTCGGCGGCGGCGGAGTCCACGGCTACAACGCCCTGGAGGGCACCTTCCTCGGCGGATGCCTGTTCTCCGGGCGCGCGGCCGGACGGGCCGCCGCACGGCAGACCGCCTGAACGGGACCCGCCCGCCATCTCGTCGAGTGGTCCAACCGCCGACCGTTCATCTGGGTCGACGACGAGATCAGCGACCGGAAAGGTTCACCGGCTCGCGACGCCCGGCACGTCGCGGACGATCACCGAGCGTTCGTTGCGGCCGGCCTTCCGGTCAACGTCCCTCCCGAGGACGGGCAGACCTGGTCCAGGCCCTGGCCGGAGTGGCGCGGCAGCGATCTGGACAGCTTGCGTCGACAGCTCGACTGGCCGGTCGAGGGCGTTCTACTCGCCGTTGAGCACAACGCGTTCTGGCACGAGGGCTGGGGTGAGCGTCCAGCCGCAGGGACGGCGGCACTGGATACGGCGCAGGCCGGCAAAAGCGTTGAGGTCCTGCTGACCCGCTACGAGAAGTGCCTCGACGGACGGCAGGACGTCGCCAACCGGCGCATCGAGGACCTGCTTCGTGAGTACGACTGACGTAGCCTGCACGTGCCCGAGGCCCCTGGCGTTCTGTCCAGGAGTCTCGTCGTTCCCGGGGCTCATCACTGCGTGGTGGTCTGTTGGGTCGATAGAGCTGGGCTGAAGCGTCGAGGCGTGATCACGAGTTGCGGCGGGCCGTTCAGGTCCTGGGGTGGTGGGTGCCCGGCATCTCGCCCGATTCCGTTTGCCGCTTGGTACGGAACACCTCCCTGGTGGTCCCCACCAGAAAGCCCGCTGCGAGCAGTCCTGCCACAATCGCACCCTGCAGAATTCCGTCGGCCTCATGTCCGTCGAGGTACGCAACATGACGGACCTCGGTGGGGCGCGCCGGATTGTATACGACGGGTATGTTCACTCCCGGCTTCGCATCGTCTGCTGAGCTGGGCACGATATCGACATCCGCGCGCACGGGGCCGGACGGTGTGCCGAAGCGCACGGTCACGGAAGTCGCCCAGCCTTCCTCCGACCGGCTGGTGATCTCGACCACGGTTGCGTCGCTCCTGCGGCCATGGTCCCGGAGATTCGCCAGAGCCTGGTATTCCTGACCAGCTCCCCACCCCATGAATCCAGCGAAGGTGGCGAACATCAGAAAACCCCCGCCAATCAATCGGACTTTGGCCCAGCGAGGGGCCACCAGCCACGATTCCGGACCGAGCCGCAGCAGCCCAGCCACGAGGTGGCCCGGCGAAGGAACGGCCCAGCCCTGGCGGCGTACCTGTCTGGAGATACCGTCCGCTGCAGCCAGTGCCACCGTCCAGCCGAGAAGATAGAGCCACACGGACCCAAACGGTCCGAATGCGATCCACACCACGATGGCCACGACGGCCGCCAGCGCCCTCCAGCCAAAGGGAGAGCCGTACTTATCCCGGCTGCCGCTCAGCGCGGATTTGCGCTCATCCATCTGCGCCTCCACACCCCTTACGAGATGAGACTCATGGGCTGCCGTACTGGTTGCAGTGGCAGCTGGCCGTCCCGTGTCAGAGGCCTCGTCGGTTCCTGGACTTCACCTGCGGCGATGCCCCATGATCCCGTCCACGCCTCGTCCACGGACGCCGACATACGGCTGCTCCGGGCGGCATACGGCTGCACAAACACAAAGACCCCGCACTCAGCGTTTCCGCTGGGCACGGGGTCTCTGGGCACCTCATAACGGGTGCCCCCGACAGGATTCGAACCTGCGCGCACGGCTCCGGAGGCCGTCGTTGGGGCGAGCCCTTCGGCGAGCCAGATCAACTGAGACGGCCCCAGGCGTCCACTCTCCCCGGAACGGATCACCTGAGATTTCTGCCGGCCTTGCGTCTCACTTGATCTGGCCGCTCCAGGCCGGAGCCGGTCCCGCGTACCAGGTTCGCTGCGACGGGACCCGACATGACCTGAAAGGGCCGGACCCGGTCACTGCTCGCGCATGCCCCACGGGGAGCCGTACTCCGTCAGCAGGTCCAGGAAGGGGCGGGCCGGGAACGCCTCGGGGCCCAGAACGCCCGCTCCGGACCAGGCGCCGCCGGCCAGCAGCTCCAGGGCGACCACGGGATTGACCGCCGTCTGCCACACCACCGCCTGGCACCCGTACTCGGCCATGGACCACTCGTTGTCGACCACGTGGTACAGGTACACCTCACGCGGCGCGCCGTCCCGGGTGCCGCGCACCCAGGTGCCCGCGCAGGTCTTGCCGCGCATCCGCTCGCCCAGGGTCGCCGGGTCGGGCAGGCAGGCGGCGACGACGTCCCGGGGCGAGACGGCGACCGGCCCGTCCGGGCCCGGCACGGTGACCGGGTCGGTGCGGTCCAGACCCAGCAGGTGCAGCGTCTTGAGGGTGTCGATGAACTCGCGGCCCAGACCGTACTTGAAGGTCACCCGCCGCGCGTCCACCCAGCGCGGGACCAGCAGCACCTCCTCGTGCTCCACGTTCACGCACTCGACCTCGCCGATGCCCGCGGGGAAGTCGAACACCTCCGGCTCGCTGAACGGCTCGGTGGTGAACCAGCCGCGCCCGGCCTCGTACACCACCGGCGGGTTCAGGCACTCCTCGATGGTGGTCCAGATGCTGAAGGACGGCGCGAAGTCGTAGCCGTCGACGGTCAGGTTCGCGCCGTCGCGGACGCCGATCTCCTCGATCTCGTCGAAGAGTTCGTCGGCGGCGTACCGCGCGAACACGTCGGACAGGCCCGGCTCCACCCCCATGCCGACCAGGGCGAGCGCGCCGGCCTTCTCCCAGTCCTCCGCCAGCGCGAACTGCTCGTCGCCCAGTCTGACCCCGCACTCCTCGTACGGCCGCTCCGGGTGCGGCCGGGACAGGGACATCGCCATGTCGAGGTAGCCGGCGCCGGCCGTGCGGGCCGCGCGGAACAGCGGCATCACGAAGCGCGGGTCGGTCGCGTTCAGCAGCACGTCGCAGCGGTGCCGGGCGAGCAGGTCCGCCACCGCCGCCTCGTCGCTCGCGTCGACGCGCTCGGCGACGAACCGGCCGTCGTCGCCGACGGCCGCCACGGCGGACTCGGCCCGCCCGCGGTCGTAGTCCGCGACGACCATCGACTCGAGGAACGAACGACGGGCCGCGATCCGAGTGATGGCGGTACCCACACCACCGGCTCCCACGAGCAGTACACGCATGACCAGAACTCCCTCTCGGTCTCTGTCCTGACCGTCGATACAACGCCGCGCACCACGTAAGGTCAATGGTGTTGGCATAAGCGTGGAGTCCGAGGAGGTCGGGATGCCCAAACCGGTGGTTCCCGAGGACAAGCGACGGCGGCGCCGCCCCACCCGGAGCGGCACCGTACTGTCCGAGAAACTGATCGTCGACACCGCCCTGCGCCTGCTGCGGGAGCACGGCAGCGCGGGACTGACCGCCCGCCGCCTCGGCCTGGCGCTCGACTGCGACCCGAGCACCCTCTACCGCTACTTCCGCGGCATGGACGACCTCACCCTGGCGATCGGCGACGCGCTGATCGGCCGGGCGCTGGCCGGCTGGGAGCCGACCGGGCGGTGGCGGGCCGACCTGCGCGAGATGGGCCTGCGCATCCACTCCGCGTACGTCGCGCATCCGCAGGCCGCCGTGGTGACCGCCAACCGCGTCTCCGGCCGTGCCAACGAACTGGCCGCCGACGAGGCCGTCCTGGGCGTGCTGCGCCGGGCCGGCTTCCCACTGCCCCACACGGTGCGGATCTACCACGCCTTCGTCGACCAGACCCTCGCCTTCGCCGCGCTCGACGCCGCCTCCCTGGCCCTGCCGAGCGCCGCCCTGCGCGCCGACGAGGAGATGTGGCACTCGACCTACGCCCTGCTGCCCGCCACCACGCATCCGCGCATCGCCGAGGCGGCGCCCCTGCTCGCCACCCGCATGGTCACCAGCGCCTACCCGACCGCCCTGGACATGCTGCTCGACAGCGCGGCGGCCCAACTGGAGCGCGTACGCGGCAGCTTTCCGGATCGAGGCGGTCCCCAGGCCCGGCCGGTGCTGCGACACTGAACACCGCACCGATAGATGTAACGAGCAACCAGGAAGCCCGTGGACACCAGCGAGAGCGCCGACAGCAGCACCGCACCGCACGGCGACGCCCCCGACCCGCCCAGAGCCGACCGACGGGGCTGGCGCCGCTGGGCCATGGACACCCGGCCGCTGCGCCGCCCCGCCTTCCGCCGGCTGTGGTCCTCGACCATCGTCACCGCGGTCGGCAGCCAGCTCACCGCCGTCGCCGTGCCCAAGCAGATCTACGACATCACCGGCTCCTCGGCCTGGGTCGGCTACGCCAGCCTCGCCGGCCTGGTCCCGATGGTGGTGTTCGCGCTGTGGGGCGGCGCGGTCGCCGACACGATGGACCGCCGCAAACTGCTGCTGATCACCAACAGCGGTATCGCGGTCACCTCGGTGCTGTTCTGGTTGCAGGCCGCGGCCCGGTTCGACTCGGTCGTGGTGCTGATGGTGCTGCTCGCCGTGCAGCAGGCCTTCTTCGGGCTGAACTCCCCGGCCCGCAACGCCTCCATCGCCCGACTCGTCCCGGCCGAGGAGCTGCCCGCCGCCAACGCCCTGGGATCGACCGTCATGCAGACCGGTCTGGTGGCCGGACCGCTGCTGGCCGGCGCGCTCATCCCCGTCATCGGGCTGCCCGAGCTGTATCTCATCGACGCCGTGGCCCTATGCGTCACCGTGTGGGCGGTGCTGCGCCTGCCCGCGCTGCCGCCCCTGGCCGGATCCGCCGCGCGCCGCGCGGGGGTGCGGGAGATAGCCGACGGGTTCCGCTACATCTCCGGGCACAAGGTGCTGCTGCTGTCGTTCCTCGCCGACATCATCGCCATGGTCTTCGGGATGCCCCGCGCCCTGTTCCCGCAGCTCGCCGCCGAGACGTACGCCCCCTACGGCGAAGGACTCGCGCTCGGCCTGCTGTTCGCGGCCATCCCGGTCGGTGCGGTGGTCGGCGGGCTGTTCTCCGGCACCTTCTCCCGGGCGCGCCGGCACGGCTGGATGGTGATCGGCGCGGTCACCGCCTGGGGAGCGGCCGTCACCGGGTTCGGACTGAGCCGCAGCCTGTGGTTCGCGGTGGTGTTCCTGGCGGCCGCCGGGGTCGCCGACATGGTCTCCATGGTGTTCCGCGGCGCCATCCTGCTGTCCGCCGCCACCGACGAGATGCGCGGCCGTATGCAGGGCGTCTTCACCGTCGTCGTCGCGGGCGGTCCGCGCCTGGCGGACGTCCTGCACGGTACGGCCGGCTCGGCGTTCGGCCCGCGTGCGGCGGTGGCCGGCGGCGGCCTGCTGGTGGTCGTCCTGACGCTGGGCCTGGCGGCGGCCGTCCCGGCGCTGCGCCGCTACCGGATCTGAGCCACCGGATCCGGTGGCTCAGTGAGAGCGCCGGGGGATGGTGTACTGCTCCAGGAGCTTGCCCCGGGTCAGCTCCAGCCGGTGGGCGAGGATCTCGGCGACGGTCCGCACCAGCGACAGCCCGAGCAGCGGATCCTCCACGGACAGCGCCAGCACCGCCGAAGCGTCGAACTCGTAGGCGCGGACCTGGCTGTACGCCTCCGCCCCGAAGTCCCACTGGTACGGCGGGAACAGCCAGGACCAGCCGAGCAGGTCGCCCGCGCCGAGGGACGCCACCGTCACCTTGCGGGTGGGCGTCACCTGCTGGTCCAGGTGCACGGCGCCGGAGCGGATGACCCAGAAGCGGTCGGCCGTGCCCCCCGCCTCGAAGATCCTCGTGTCCTCGGGGAAGGAGACCTCCCGCGCGACCTCCATCAGGCGCTCGCGTTGTTTCTGGGGGAGGGCGGTCAGCAGTTTTATCGCTTTGGTCATGACCCGAAGCTCCTCGCCGGCGATGGGTTCCGCGCATGTGCCTCCTCCCCATTTCAGCCGCTGCGGGTCCCCAGGGCACCTCGGCGGAGGCGACTTCTCAACTTCTGCTCACCGCTTCTGCTTCTGCTCACAGCTCCTGCTCACAGCTCCCTCACCGCGACGAGGGCTGTCCGGCCGACCCGCGCTGGAAGGTGGCGTACAGCAGCCACAGAGAGGGGACCAGGAGCACCGCGCCGACGCCCAGCGACACCAGGACCGCGGCCAGCACGGAGGCGTTCGACGCGGCCTGCGCGACGGTGGTGCCGCCGACCAGCATGGCCGGATACTGGGCCGCGCCCCACGTCCACAGGATCGCCGCGACCGCCAGGGCGGCGGCCCCGCGGGCGGCCACGAAACGCCGCCGGACCAGCAGGCCGAGACCGGCGAGCCCGGCCACCGCGCTGAGGATCACCAGCGGCAGCGCCCGGTGGGTCAGCCCGTGGAACAGCGCCGAGGCGTCCGCGTGCAGCACCGCGATCCCCGCGAGGGCCGCGACTCCGGCCGCCAGCCCGCTGAGCACGGCGTCGCGGGCGAAGGCCGCCGCCAGCTCGGGCCGGCCCTCGCGGTCCGCGTCGGCGCACAGGTACACCGCCGCCAGGTGCGCACAGGTCACCACGGCCAGCACTCCGCCCAGCAGCGACGTCGGATTGAGCCAGCCGGTGATCACATCGCCCGCGGCGAGCCCCGGCGGCACGCGCCCGGAGGCCACACCGCCGGCGACCGTGCCGAGGAAGAACGGTGTGAGCAGCGAGGACAGCGCGAAGCACGCCCCGAACAGCCGCTGCTGCCACAGCTCGGTACTGGCCTTGCGGAAGGCGAAGGCGGCGCCCCGCGCGATGATGCCCAGCGCCGCCAGCGTCAGCGGGATGTACAGCGTGGACATCACGGCGGCGAACACCGGGGAGAACGCCGACCACAGCATCACCACCACGAAGATCAGCCACACGTGGTTGGCCTCCCACACCGGCCCGATGCTGTGCTCGATCAGCTCGCGCCGGGGCCGCCCGCGCTCGGCTCCGCCGGCCAGCAGGTCCCACACCCCGGCGCCGAAGTCGGCCCCGCCGAACAGGGCGTAGCAGGTCAGGCCCAGCCACATCACGGCGAGCGCCGCGTCCGCGAGCACGGTCACCTCCAAGGGGTCGTACGGCGGGGCCCGGCGGGCCTCACACGACGGGGTACCGCGTGACGTCCGCCTCCTGCGGAGCCTGCGGCACCGGGGTGCCCCGGGCCAGGCGGCGCAGGACGTACACGGTGGCGGCGGTCATGGCGGCGTACACCACCAGCACCAGCCACAGGCCGGTCATCAGGCCCGGGGCGGGGTTGACGGCCTCCCGCACGCTCATCACGCCCCACACGATCCACGGCTGCCGGCCCAGTTCGGTCACGGTCCAGCCGCACTCCAGCGCCACCACCGCGGCCGGGCCGGCGACTGCGGCGAGCGCCAGGAACGGGCGGGGCGTGCGCAGCTCCCCGCCGGTACGGCGGCGGTGCCACCACTGCCACAGCAGCCATACGCCCATGAGCAGCAAGAAGAAGCCGATGGCGACCATCAGGTCGAAGGCCCAGTGCACACCGGTGACCGGTGGACGCAGAGCGACCGGCACGCGGTCCAGGCCCCGGACGACGGTGCCGGGGCGGTAGCCGACCAGCAGGGACAGCCCGTCGGGGATCTCCAGGCCGTACTTCAGCCCGTTGTCGCCCGCGACACCGCCGATGGTCAGCGGGACGTGGGAGCCGGTGCGGTACACGCCCTCGATCGCGGCGAGCTTGGCCGGCTGGTAGCCGGACAGGAAGCGCGCCGCCCAATCGCCCACGACGATCTGGAACGGGGCCACGATCGCGCCCAGCGTGAACGGGATGAGGAACCCGGCCCGGTGGTAGGCGTCCCGGCGCCCGCGCAGCAGGGCCACCGCGTACACGGCGGCGGCCAGGAACGAGGCCACCATGAAGGCCGCGAGGATCATGTGCACGGTCTGCGGGGGACTGGCCGGGTTGAGCATCGCCGCCCACGGGTCGACGTGCACGACCTTGCCGTCGCGCAGGGTGAAGCCGCGCGGCTGGTTCATCCACGCGTTGGCGCACACCACGAAGAACGCCGACGCGGTGCCCGCGACGACAATGGGGATGCCGGTCAGCAGATGGCGGCGGGGCGGCAGCCGGTCCCAGGCGTACAGGTAGATCCCGAGGAAGATCGCCTCCAGGAAGAACGCGATGCCCTCCAGGGCGAACGGCAGCCCGATCACCTGGCCGAACCTGCCCATCAGTCCAGGCCACAGCAGCCCCATCTCGAAGCTGAGGATGGTCCCGGAGACGGCGCCCACCGCGAACAGCACGCCCATGGCGCGTGCCCACCGGCGGGCCAGCAGCTGGTGCGCCGGATCGCCGGTGCGGATGCCGTACCACTCCGCGAGCAGGGTCAGTACCGGCAGCCCGACCCCGAGGCAGGCCACGATGATGTGCCAGGCGAGGGAGAATCCCATCTGCGCCCGCGCCGCCGCCAGGTCTCCCTCCGTCACCCGGCGGACCGCGTACACGACGAGCACCCCCGGCCCGGAGAGCAGAGCGCGCATCACGAGAACCGCCAGTACCCGGCTGGAACGGACCGAACCGCGATTCTTCGCCCATCTCCGGATGAAGACATGAAAAAGCCCTGGCTGGACGGGGGAGGCCAGCCAGGGCCGTATATGGCGGTGTACGGGGGACGCCTCGGGTCGACCCCGTCGCCGCGTATAAATGAACCGTAAACCATCTTGGGCGGTTCCGCGCAGCCGGAACCGGGTCACGTGAGCGGGGTCACTTCCGCCCGTCAGCCCCGCTCGGCGTGCCGGCCCGGGGCCAGGATCTCGTCCAGCACCCGCAGGACGGCCTCGTAGCTCAAGGCGCGTACGGCCGCCTCGCGCGCGGCGTCCGGATCGGTCGCCCCGAGGGTGTCGCGGCGGTCCCGCCACCCGCGCTCCTCCTGTGCCGCGCACGCCCTCGCGCGCTGGATGCGCCGCAGCAGTTCGTCCGAGTGCACCACATCGGTCATGTCCTCCACCTACCCGCTCCCGCGCGCCGTGATGGCGGCTCGAATCGGCCGTTACCGGGACTCTTGCAGAAGGTCCCGGCGTTCACGCCGGGGATGAAGGCATCTCAAGGCTGCTCTGACCTGCACCTTAGAGCGGACGTGTTTGCTGTTCGATGTACTGGCGGACGATCGCCAATGGTGCTCCGCCGCATGATGCGGAGAAGTACGAGGGTGACCACAGGGGTCCGTGCATGATGGCGGGGTTGCTCCGGCCGTTGAACTCGTGGCGTATCCGGCGGGCGGAGACGCCCTTGAGGCTGTTGACCAGTTTCGAGACGGCGACCTTGGGCGGGTAGTGCACCAACAGGTGGACGTGATCACGTTCGCCGTTGAACTCCTTCAGCTCCGCCTCGAAGTCCTCGCACACCTTGCGCATGATCTCTTCGCAGCGCGTGAGCATCTCGTCGTTGAACACCCCGCGCCGGTACTTCGTCACAAAGACCAAGTGCACATGCATCGCCGAAACAACGTGCCTGCCACGCCTGTAGTCGTTCCGGCCATCCATGAGGCCAATCGTAGTAGCGTCTTGGGTTGTGCAGCTCCGCTACAACTACCGGACCTACCCGGACGCCTCCCAGTGCCGTGCGCTGGCGCGTGCGTTCGGGTGCGCCCGCGTGGTGTGGAACGACTGCCTGCGTGACCGGAAGGAAGCACACGCGGCAGGACTGCCCTATGTGAAATCAGCGGAGCTGTCCCGGCTTCGCATCACCCAGGCCAAGCGCACCGAGGAACGGGCCTGGCTCGCCGACGTGTCGGCGGTCGTCCTGCAACAGTCTCTGCGGGACCTGGACACCGCCTACAAGAACTTCTTCGACTCGATCAAGGGCAAGCGGCGGGGCCGGACGGTGGGGCCTCCCCGCTACAAGTCGAAGAAGGACACCCGGCAGTCGATCCGCCTCAACACCAACGCCTTCTGTCTCCAGGAGAACGGCACGGTGTACCTGGCCAAGGTCGGCCATCTCAAGGTCAAGTGGTCCCGCCGGCTTCCGGCCGCGCCCACGTCCCTGACCGTCACCAAAGACAGCTCCGGCCGGTACTTCCTCAGCTTCGTCGTGGACACCGATCCGGACATCCTCCCCGGCCTGGAATGCGACGCCGGGATCGACCTGGGCCTGTCCGCCTTCGCCGTCCTGTCCGACGGCAGCAAGATCGACAGCCCCCGCTTCCTGCGCCGGGCGGAAAAGAAGCTCAAGCGCCTTGGACGGGAGCTGTCCCGCAAGACCAAGGGATCGAAGAACCGGGCCAAGGCCCGCATCAAGGTCGCACGCCAGCACGCCAAGGTCGCAGACCGGCGCCGGGACTGGCACCACAAGGCTTCCACGCAGATCATTCGCGACAATCAAGCGGTGTACGTGGAAGACCTCGCGGTGTCCGGTCTCGGCCGCACCCGGCTCGCCAAGTCCGTGCACGATGCGGGATGGTCCGCGTTCGTCGGCATGCTGGAGTACAAGGCGGTCAAGCACGGCCGCACCTTCGCCAAGGTGGACCGGGCCTTCCCGTCCTCTCAGGTCTGCTCGGCCTGCGGATTCCGGGACGGCCCCAAGCCCCTGCACGTGCGGCAGTGGACGTGCGGCGAGTGCGGCACGGTGCACGACCGCGACCACAATGCAGCCCGCAACGTCCTCTTCGAAGGACGCCGAATCGTCGCCGCCGGACGGGCGGAGACGCTAAACGCCTCGTGGAGCGCCGGTAAGACCAGGACGAAAGTCCCGGCACAGCGCGTTGAAGCAGGAAGCCCCCGGAAAGGTCAGACGACCCAGGCCGGAATCCCTGGACTTTAGGCCAGGGAGCACGTCAAGGGAGAAGAACTACGCGAACCGGAGTTTGTCGCTCCCGCCACCGGGCAGACGGAACCTCGTGCTTCGGACCGGAGGCGCGTCAGCGGAAGCTGTTCCTGCTGCTCCGGGAGGTCTCCAGGCGGACCGGACGGCACCACTCCTTCCGCGGTCAGTCCCTGAAACACCGTTCAGGAGCCATTCCGCATGCTCATCGACATATCGACAAGCCGCCCCGACGCTCCCGCGGACCAGGCGGCTCCCGCCCGCCGGCCGCACGACGACGCCCCCGACACCGCCGCCCTCTTCCAACGCCTCGCCGCCGCGCAGGACGGCCCGGAACGGGAGGCCGTCCGCGACGAACTCGTCAGCGCGTGGCTGCCCATGGCCCACCGCATCGCCGGCCGCTTCCGCGACCGCGGCGAGTCCATCGAGGACCTGCGGCAGGTGGCGGCACTCGGGCTGGTCAAGGCGATCGACCGGTTCGACCCGGATCGCGGCGCCTTCGAGAGTTACGCCGTGCCGACCATCACCGGCGAGGTCAAGCGGCACTTCCGGGACCGGATGTGGGCGCTTCGGGTGCCCCGCCGCGTCCAGGAACTGCGCAACAAGGTACGGGTGGCGCGCCGCGAACTCATCCAGAACCCCGGCAGCCCCGAACCCTCGGTCGCGGCGATCGCCGCGCACGCCGGGCTGACGGAGGAGGAGGTCAACTCGGGGATGGAGGCGATCGACAGCTTCAGCACCCTGTCCCTGGACGCCGAACTGTCGGCCGGCGGCGACGGCTACAGCCTCGCGGACAGCCTCGGCGCGTCGGACTCCTCCTACGACACCGTCGTCGACCGGGAGTCGGCCAAGGAAGGGCTGCGCCGGCTGCCCGAACGCGAACGGGCCATCCTCTACATGCGCTTTTTCGAGGACATGACACAGAGCCGTATCGCGGACCGGCTCGGCATCTCCCAGATGCACGTCTCCCGGCTCATCAGCCGCAGCTGTGCGCGCGTGCGCGACGAGGTGCTGTCGGAACGGGCGAACCGCTCCGGCGACGGACCGGGACCGGCGACGGAACCCACGACGTGAGAGGCAGCCCTCCCCGGCCCGTGCCGTCGGCCCCCGCTGCCGATCGCGCGTTCCGCGTCTGAGCGGGCGTACGCGGGGAACACGGAGCCAATGAACGAAGACGAGCTTCCGCCCGACGGCCGGGCCGTGGAGGTGTATCTCGATCTGCTCCGCGTCCGGATGCCCGAGGAGGAGTACGAACTGCTGCTCGACGTCGTCGACCCGGTCCTGCGGGCGATCGACGAACGCGGCGTGCCCTCCGCCGACTTCCCGCTGGAGGGCGCCCAGGCGCAGGGCCTCCCCCAGGAGATACGGGACGAGGCCGCCCTGGTCATCGCCACCGCGGTGACCGGAAGGCTGGACAACGAACTGGTCGTCCTCGACATCGAGGAGACCGGTCCGGTCCGGGTCGTCACCGACGCGGCGACCGCCGCCGACCCGGCGCGCCTGACCGAGATCGCCGACTACATCCGCGACCGGCACCGGGAGACCGAGGAGCTGCGGGGCATCGCCGAGGCCAGCGACATGCCCACGGACTTCTGACCGGCGTGACGGGCCGGGGCCGCGGGCCCCGGCCCGTCACGGCGCCGGTTTCGACACCGGGACGTCCAGCGGGCGGGCCAGGCCGACCACCGCCTCGTCCAAGCGCTGTAGGTGCCGCAGCACCCGGTCGGTGATGCGGCCGTACCGCGGGACGCCGGGCGCCCCGTCCGCCTCCAGCAGCGAGGCGATGCTCGGACCCCGCTCGACCTCGGCGGTGGTGGGCTCGTCGGCCACGTGCGCGCGGATCGTCTCGATGTTGCGGGTGGTCCGGGCACAGGCCTGGCGCAGCCGGGGATCCGCGGCTATCGATGGATGGGTGGGCAGCAGCTCGGCGGTCGCCGCCAGCGACCGCGCGTGGTAGGCGCAGGTCTCCAGCAGCGCCACGACGTACTGGGCGGTGTTCCGCCGAGCCCGCAGGGGCGTGATCGGATGCGTCAGCGGCTGCGTGGCCGCCCGCAGATCGCCCAGCGCCTGGTCCAGGTCGCGCGCCCGGTCGAGCAGATCGACCGCCGGGCCCCCGCTGAGCTGCTCGACGGCGCCGGTCGTGACGTCCGTCAGCCGCTCCAGCGCCTTGCCGAGCAGCTCGTTCGTACGGCCGCTGGTGTGCACCGGCAGCACCAGCGCGGCCGCGATGATCCCGCAGGCCGCCCCGAGCGCCGTCTCCTCCACACGCAGCACGAGCACCGCCGCGCTGTACCTGTGCAGCAGCGTGTACAGCAGTCCCAGCGCCGCGGTGACGAAGAAGGACATCAGCGTGTACGACAGCGGGGCCGTGTAGAACATCGCGAAGACGAACAGCAGCACCAGGGCCAGCGCCGTCCACGTGTGCGGCCCGACCAGCCCCGCCAGCACGATGCCGGCCACGACGCCGAGCACCGTGCCCACCAGACGGCGGTAGCCCTTGACCAGGATCTCGCCCGTGGACGAGGTGTTGATGAAGACGATCCAGCAGGTCAGCACCGCCCAGTACCAGCGCTGGCTGGAGAGGAACTCGCCGCCGACGATGGCCAGCGACGAGCCCACCGCGACCTGCACGGCCGCCCGCGTGGTCGGCCGCCGCCACCCGGTCGGGACCTGCTCCTCCCGCTCGGCCTCCTCGGCGCCCTCGATGGCGGCGGTCTCCGCGTCCAGCTCCTCCCGGGAGCGGACCGTCGCGGGCGCGTCGTCGGACTCGTCCTGCGGGCCGTCCAGCGCGATCCGCAGCCCCATCACGGCCCGCGCGGTCTCGCCGATACCGCGGAAGACGTCCTGCACGGCGGGCGAGGCGGGCGGCAGGTTCTCCTCGTCGCGGTAGCCGAGGAGCCGGTTGCGTACGTGCGCCAGCGCGGTCCCGCCGCCCTCCCCGACGGGCCGCAGCACGAGCATCGCCAGCGCCCGCAGGTCGCGGCGCAGCGTCTCGGCCGCCTCGTCCCGCACCGGCAGCCGGCCGCTGGAGGGGACGGACGCGCCGGGCAGGTGGAGGGTGAGCGTGTTGGTCCGCTCGGCGCTGCGGGCGTTCAGCAGGAGCAGCCCCAGCCGCTCGGCGGCGATCTCGGCGTCCGCGATCCGCCGCTGCACCAGCCGCGCCACGGCCTCGTCGGAGGTGCCCTCCGCCAGCCGGGACTGGATCATCATCGCCGTCTCGTGCAGCCGGGCCGTGCCCTCCCGCACCGCCTCCAGGACCTTCTCGACCTCGTCCGGACCGGCGTCCAGCAGCTCCAGCTGGGCGGTCACCAGCTGCGCCAGACGCACCCGGAACGCCTCGCGCAGGCGTTGCAGGACGCCCGCCGGCGTCTCGTACACGATCACGAACCGGACGAGGGCGCTGGAGGCGAACGCGACCGCGATGACACCGTAGAGCGCGGGCAGCGCCGACGCGGTGGCGCCGACGAACAGGGACATGAAGTAGAGCTGGAAGCCGATCAGGCCGAGCGCGTTGCCCCGGTCGCCGAACCGGCGGCTGTAGACCGCGCAGAAGATCAGGACGACGAAGAAGACGTCCCCGGCCACCACGAGCCGGTTGAGGAGCGCGCCGAGCGAGACGGACACCAGCGCCACCGGAAGACCGAGGGCGAGCGTGACCGCCTGCTGCGAGCGCTGCTTCTCCCGGATGGCGAAGGTGGCCGCCATCGACGCGATCGCCCCGGCCACCAGAAGCGTCACGGGCACGCGCAGCACGCCGAGTACGGCCAGCGTCAGCGCGATCGAGCCCGCCGTCCGCGATCCGGCGGCCAGCCGCAGCAGGCCGGGATCGGACGCCGTGAAGCGATCACGCAGCCGTGACCGGACCGGCCTCTGTGCTGCTCCCACGCCGCCGCCCCCTCCCGTTCACCCTCATGATCCGCCCGACCAGCATGGCATGTCACGGCCGGACCGCTTTTCGCGGCCCGGCCGTACCGGCGGGAGAGGCCTGCCCCGGTGTCACACCTGCCGGGGGCGGGCCCGCTCGACGTGCTCCCGCACCTGCTCGGGCGTCATGTACGCGTCGGTGTACTCGAAGTCCTTCAGCTTGGCGGGCTTGCGGGCCTGGAATCCGGTGCGGACGAAATCGTCCCCGGCGACCGCGTTGAGCAGCCAGTTGGTCGCGACCCTGGTCTTGGCGACGTTGGTGCGCAGCGCCCCGAGGTGGTAGCCGCGGGCCACAGCCTGGGCCGGGACGCCGCGCAGTTCCACGCCGAGGGGCTTGGAGACGGCGTCCGCGCCGCCGAGGTCGACGACGAGACCGAGGTCCCTGTGCTCGTACGGTCGCAGGGGCTGCCCGCGCAGCGTCGCGATGACGTTCTCCGCGACCCGCCGGCCCTGCCGCGTGGCGTGCTGCGCGGTCGGCGGGCACACCGCGCCGTCGCCCTTGGCCAGGTCGGGTACGGCGGCGGAGTCCCCGAGCGCGAACACCCCGTCGTGGCCGGGCAGGCACATTTCGGCGGTCACCGCGAGCCGGCCCCTGACCGTCTCCGCGCCGAGGGTCGCGATGAGCGGGCTGGCCACCACGCCCGCGGTCCAGATCAGGGTGCGGGTCGGCACCACCCGGCCGTCGGTGAAGGTGACCTCTTCCGGCCCGGCCTTGGCGATGGATACCCCGAGCGAGATCTCGATGCCCCGGCGGCCCAGCACCTCCTGGGCGCTGCGGCCCAGCTTGTCGCCCAGCTCCGGCATCAGCTTCGGCGCGATGTCGATCAGGTGCCACTTGATCAGCGCCGGGTTCAGCCGGGGGTAGCGCTTGACGGCGGCGTGCGTCAGCCGTTGCAGGCACGCCGCGGTCTCGGTGCCGGCGTACCCGCCGCCGACCACCACGAACTGGAGCCGCGAGGCGCGCTCGGCCGGGTCCTCGCTGGCGTCGGCGAGGTCCAGCTGGGTGATGACGTGGTCGCGGATGTAGGCGGCCTCGGCCAGTGTCTTCATGCCGAACGCGTGGTCCAGGAGCCCCGGGATGTCGAACGTCCGGGTGACGCTGCCGGGGGCCAGTACCAGGTAGTCGTACGGCTCGTCGACGACGTGGTCGGTGAGCGTGCGGACGACGCACACCTTGGCCTTCAGGTCCACGCCGACGGCGCCGCCCGGGATGATCCGGGTGCGGTACTTCTTGCTGCGGCGCAGGGAGATGGCGACCGACTGGGGTGTCAGCACCCCGGAGGCGACCTGGGGCAGCAGCGGCAGATACAGCTGGTAGGACCGCGGCGTCACCAGGGTGATGTCCGCCTCGCCGGGGGAGAGCCTACGCTCCAGACGGCGGACGCACGCCACACCGGCGAAGCCTGCGCCGACCACCAGGATCCTGGGTCGTGTCACGATGTTTCATCCCTTCTGCGGGGCTCCGGGCGGCTGCAAGGACGTCCTTGCGTCTGCCCGTGGACCGCTGCTTCGCACCTCACCGGTCCATCGGATCCGTCGAGTCCACGAGCACAACGATGCCCCCACCGGGCCGCGCGCGCACCGGACTCCGTCGTCCCCGCCGTCCGGAACTTGGCCGGACGGCGGGGGCCGCCTCGGCGGGTTCCCGGGATCCGGTGCCGTACCGGGTCCGTTCCGGAAGCGCCCAGGGGCCGTGGGAGGGCCCGTTCGTCCCGCGGCCGCGTGCGGGGTGACGCCGCGCGGAGCTACCGCAGGTGGTCCGCGCCCGCCGGGACCCGGTCCGGCTCCCCGCCGGCCGCGCGGTCGATGTGGCACAGCAGGAGGCAGACGTCGTCGTCGCGTTCGGAGTCGCTCAGCAGCGGGCCCAGGATGCGGTCCGCCGAGCCGTCCAGGTCGGCGTCCAGATCGGCCGGGTCGAACGCCTCGAGGGCGGCGGCGAGGCGGTCGATGCCGGGGTCGATGCCCCGTGCCCTTCGCTCCACGAGACCGTCCGTGTACAGCGCCAGGGTCGCGCCGGGGGAGAGGCGCACGGTGTGGTCCTCGATCTCCTGCCTCAGCGGGATGCCGAGCATGGCGCCCGGCTTGGCGTCGAGGACGTGCACCCGGCCGTCCGGCATCCGCAGCACGGGCGGCGGATGGCCCGCGGCGGCCCAGGTGACGGTGGGATCGTCCGGGCTGAACCGGGCGATGACCGCGGTCGCGAACAGGTCGGGCTGGAGATGGTGCAGGAACACGTGCAGCCGGGTCAGCAGCCGGCCGGGGCTGCCGCCGTCGACGGCGTAGGCGCGCAGCGCGGTGCGCAACTGGCTCATCATCACGGCCGCGTGCAGCCCGTGGCCGGTGACGTCGCCGATGACGGTGATCAGGCTCCCGTCGGGCTGCCGGAAGGCGTCGTACCAGTCCCCGCCGATGTTCAGCCCGTGCGTGGCCGGCAGATAGCGCGCGGCCAGGCGCAGGCCCGGTGTGGTGGGCAGATCGGTGAGCAGGGCGCGCTGCAACGTCTCGGCGATGTCGCGGTTGTGCTCGAAGCGGCGCGCGTTGTCGAGGGCGACGCTGGCCCGCCGGGCCAGCTCGATCAGCATGACCGCGTCGTCGGGGTCCCAGCGGGCGCCGGGCGGCGACAGGGTCAGCACACCGAGCGGTGCCCGCCGGGCGAGCAGCGGGACGCAGAGCAGGGGCCGGCCGGGGTTCAGCGCGGACGGCGGCTGGTTGTCGACGCCCGGCAGGTCAGCGGGGTGGTCGGCCGCGTACTGCGGCCTGCCGGTACGGGCCGCGAGCACCGCGGCCGCCGGATGCGGGGCGGACCGGAGCCGCTCGTCCTCGTGGTCGAACAGCCATACGTCGACCCGGTCGGCGTACCGGGGCACCAGCAGGTCCGGCAGCCGCCGCAGGATCTCCTCGTGGTTGAGCGAGGTCGTCAGCAGCGCGCTGGCGTCGGCCAGGAACCTCAGCCTGCGGCGGGCCTCCTCCGCCTCGGTGCGCGCCGAGCGCTCGGCGGCGAACGCCTCCCGCTGGGCCCGCCAGGCGGTGTCCAGATCGGCGTGCAGCGCCAGGACTCCCTGGTTGGTCTGGTGCAGCTCCTCCCGGTGGAAGGCGACCAGTTCCTCCTGCTCGGCGAGTGTCCCCAGAGCCGCTGCCATGTCCTCGTCGGCGCCCAGCAGCGCCTCGGCCAGGAGGTCCGTGCCGTCGGGCACCTCCGGGTCCGGCGGCGCGCCGGCCTCCGTGCAGGTCACGGACATCCGCCACGGCTGTTCCCCGTCGTCCTGCGTGTCGCGGGCCGGAGCCACGGTGACGTCCAGTGTGCCCGCGTCCCCTTCGGGGGCCGGGGCCCGGGTCCCGAGGACGACCGTCCAGGCACCGCCCTCGGCCAGGCACCGGCGTAGGTGGGCACTGAGGGCGGTGGCCAGGCGGGCGCGTTCGAGCGGCGGCACCCCGTACGCGACCGCCGCGCGGGCCGTGGCGACACGGGCCCGGGCGGCGTCGGTGACGGTGATGATCCGCACGGTGTGTGTCATGGGCGGTCCGGCGGGGTCGGAGTCAGAACGGCCACGGCGGTGTCGTCCCGGACCGGGCGGGCGGAGCTGCTGGCGTCACGTACCGTCACGGCGGCCGTCACCGCGGGGTCGGTCGCCGTGAGCGGACCGGCCGCGCCGGGCGGCGCCCACCGGCTGGGCAGGCCGTCGCTGTGCAGAACGAGCAGGCGGTCGGCCCCCCAGGGCACCTCGGTCTCGGGCAGCGTCGTGGGCCGGTGCACGCCGACGATGCCCGGCCGGGACAGCAGGTGACGCCAGGTGCCGCCCTCGCGCAGCCGGGCCCCGACGTTGCCGATACCGGCGAAGCGCAGCCGCCCGGCCCGCAGGTCCAGTTGGGCCACGGCGACGGCCGCCCCCCGGGTGCCGCGCAGCGCCGTGTCGAGCCGCCGGAGCAGCTCGGCCGGTGTCAGGCGGGCCGAGCGGTGCAGGGTCTCGACCGCCGCCGACGAAGCGCGGGCCGCTTCCCGGCCGTGGCCGAGACCGTCCGCCAGCATGAGGGTCACCCGGTCCTCGGCGCCGGCCCAGGACCAGGCGTCACCCGAGTACTCCGCCCCCGCGAACGGGATGGTGACACCGCCCGCCCGTACCGCGGCACGCGGGACGATGGCGCCCACCCGGGCGAGCGCCACCGTGCCCCGGCCGGGAGCGCTGTGCAGGTGGAACTCGTCGGCCGCGCGACGGCAGGTGCCGAGTCCGGCTCCGAGCGACCCGCTGGTGGAGAACCCGTCGCGCCCGGCGGCGGCGACGTCGGCCATGCCGGGACCGTGGTCGACGGCCGCTATCTGCACCACCGGCGCCGGATCGCCGTGCCCGCCCGGAGCACTCGGCGGGGGCACGACCTCGATCAGGAGCCGCCCGCCCTCGGCGTACTTGAGCACGTTGGTGGCCAGTTCGGTCGCCACCAGTGCCGCGGCGGCGGTGCGGGACTCGTCGAGGCCGGCCAGCGCGGCCGCGTCCTCGGCGGCGACCCGCGCGTCGCGCACCCGGGTCGAGTCGGGCACCGGGACCTCCCAGACGCGCGGCATCAGGGCCCCTCGTACGGCCGCGGCGCCCGGGTCGCCCAGGAGGTGACGGTGACGGTGGTGCCGGTGCCCGGCGTGCTGTCGATCGCGAACTCGTGCACCAGGCGCCGGGCGCCGCCCAGGCCCATGCCCAGACCGTCGCCCGAGGTGTAGCCGTCGCTGAGCGCGCGGTCCAGGTCCGTGATGCCCGGCCCCTCGTCGCTGAACGCCAGCCGGAGCCCGTGCCCGCGCCCGTCGACGACGAGGGCCGCCTCCATCTGCCCGCCCCCGCCGTGCACCAGCGTGTTGCGTGCCAGCTCACTGGCCGCGGTGACCAGCTTCGTCTGGTCGACCAGGCCGAAGCCGAGCCGGGCGGCCGCCTGGCGCACATGCTGCCGCACCCACACCAGATCCATGTCCGACCGGATCGGCAGGCAGGCCCGGACGCCCGCCGCTGTCTCCATCACCGACTCCCCGCCTGGGCGCCGCCGGGGCGCGGCAGAGCGGTGTGCTCGGTGTGCGCGGTGACGAGCCGCAGGGCGTCCTCGATGGTGAGCGCGGTGCGCAGTCCGGGCAGCGTCAGACCCAGCTCGACCATGGTGATCGCCACCGCGGGACGCATCCCCGCCACCACGGTCTGCGCGGCCAGCAGCTTGGCGTTGGCCGCGATCTCGGCCAGCACCCGGCCGAGGAACGAGTCGACGATCTCCACACCGGAGATGTCGATGACCACCCCCGTGGCCGCGTTGTTCGCGATGGCCTCGCCGATGTCCTGCTGGAGCTGTTCGGCGGTGCTGTCGTGCAGATCTCCCTGGAGCGTGACCAGGAGCACGTCGCCGAGTCGGAGCACCGGCACGTGTCCCGTGCCGGGGGTGGGGAAGCGGTAGGTCACCGTTCACCCACACCATGCGGTGCCCGGCTCACGATGTCGGCGCCCAGCTGGTGCAGGGCGTGGGCGAGCGCGTCGGCGAGGGTCGCGCGGGTGACGACCGTGCCCAGGTCCAGGCCGAGGTGGACGATGGTCTGCGCGATGGCGGGGCGGATGCCGGAGACCACGCACTCGGCGCCCATCAGCCGGGCGGCCGCCACGGTCTTCATCAGATGCTGGGCGACCAGCGAGTCGACGGTGGGCACCCCGGTGATGTCGAGGATCGCGTAGCGCGCCTGCTGGTCGACGACCGCCTCCAGCAGCGTCTCCATCACCACCTGGCTGCGGGCGCTGTCGAGCGTTCCGATCAGGGGGACCGCGACGATGCCGTCCCACAGCTTGATGACCGGGGTGGCCACCTCCAGCAGCTGGAGCCGCTGGCGGTCGATGAGGGCCTGTCCCTCGCTGAGCGCCGTCTGCATCACCACCAGGCGCAGGGTGCCCGTCAGGACCGTCAGGACGCCGGCGCACTCCCACAGGTGCTCCGCCGGGGCGTCGGCGAGCTCGGCGGTCAGCAGCTCCACCGCGGGCGGCCGCAGGGCGTCCACGTCCCGGGAGACCTCCGAGGCGGTCAGACCGGTCCTGCCGCGCGCGGCGCCCATCCGCGCCAGCTGCTCGCGCACCAGCAGGAAACCGTGGGCGTCCGGGTCGGACACCCGCTCGGAGGCGGCCACCTCGGCCAGCGCGTCGACGACGGCGCGGCCCGCCTCCACCGCCTCGTCCCGGGACACGGTGAACACGGTCCGGAAGAGCGGCTCCTCGGCCCACCGCTGGGCGATCTGCTCCCTGCGGCGACGCAGGAAGTCCGCGACCTCGCGCGCCGGCGATCCGTGCTGTGCTGCCGCTGCCTGCTCCGGCACCTGCTCAACTCCTCATCCACGTTGCACCGTTGCGAATCCGCCCCCGGGCGGCACGGCGGTGCGACCGTTGCCGGGCGACAACTGTAACCACAGGCCGACCTCGCACGACACCGCGTCCGAAGGCCTCGGCCCGCTCCCCGAACCCGGTCGGGACGGGGCCACCGGGGCGAGCTGACAGCCCGCGTCAACCCTCCGAGCGTGTCAGCGTGACGTCCTCCCACCCGCCCGGCGAGGTGGCGCGCGTGACCTCCACGGCGGCCGAGCTGCTGGAGGTCCTGTGGGGCCGCGCGTCCACGGCGCCCGTCTCCGCCTCCCAGCTCAGGGTGCTGCTCATCCTGGAACACGACGAAGGCATCAACCTGCGCACCCTCGCCGGCGCCCTGGGCTCCACGCCGCCGTCCGCGAGCAGGCTCTGCGACCGCTTGGAGGCGGTGGGCTTCGTACGGCGGCAGGTGGCCGCCACCAGCCGCCGGGAGGTGGAACTGCGCCTCAGCCGCCGCGGCCGGGCGTTCCTGGCCGATGTGCGTGCGCGCCGGGAGACGGAGCTGCGGTCCGTGCTGGAGCGGATGCCGACGGGCTCACTTCGCCTCCGGCTCCTCCGGCTTCCGGTCCACCAGGGCCAGCGCCTCCTCGGCGCTCTGCGAGACCGGCACCGTGATGCTGACCCCCGTGAGATCGAGGATCCGCAGCACCGCCGGGGCGGGGGCGATGATGTGCACGCTGCCCGCCCGCTCCCGGGCCTCCTGGTACACCCGCAGGATGATGTTCATCCCCGAGGAGTCCATGAAGGGGACGGCGGACAGCTCCAGCAGGAAGTGCCGTCGGCCGTGGTGGAGTTGGTTGGCCAGATGAGCCTGCAACTCGGTCGCGGTGTCGACGTCCAGGTAGCCCTCGACCGTGAGCAGGGCGACATCCTCCCGGGGCAGGGTGACCTCCACGGACAGCGGATTGTGGGCAAGGGGCACGGATACCTCCAACGAGTGCTGACGCAGGCCAGTGGCGGTTACCCCCGTCGACGCCTTCGACGCACACCGGTCGTGCACCGGTGACGTGATCCATTTCGCATCAACGGCGACGGGCGGTACCCCCCACTGCGCACCCGCGCGTACCCCGCAACGCGGTCGCCATGCGTCGGACCGGGCGGCGACCGCTCACCGTCAGGCGACCCGGATGCCCACGATGCACGTGTCGTCGTCCGTGTCCGACCTGCTGTAGGTCAGCAGCCGGTCCAGCTGCTGGTCCAGGGTCCTGGGCGCCGAACGGGCCGTGGTCAGCAGATGGCTGAGCGACTCCTCCATGGAGCGGTCCCGGCGCTCGATCAGACCGTCGGTGTACATCAGCAGCGTGTCCTGCGGCGCGAACCGAAGCTCCGCCTCCTCGTACACGGCCTCCGCCACCGCGCCCAGCAGCATGCCCCGGACCAGGGGCAGCGCCGCCGCCTCCGCGCCGCGGACCAGCACGGGCGGCAGATGCCCGGCCCGGGCCCAGCGCAGGGTGCGCCGCCGGGGGTCGTACAGGGCGCAGACCGCGGTGGCGGTGACGGCACCGGTCAGATGGTGCGCCACGATGTTGAGCCACGACAGCAGCTGGCCCGGCCCGGCCCCGGTCACGGCCAGGCCCCGCAGCGCGTTGCGCAGCACCACCATGCTGGTGGCCGCCTCGATGCCGTGGCCGGCGACGTCGCCGACGCACAGCAGCACGAGCCCGGAGGGCAGCACCACGGCGTCGTACCAGTCGCCGCCCACCAACTGCTCGGTCTCCGCCGGCCGGTAGCGCACCGCGACGTCCAGCCCGCTCACCCGCAGCGGTGCCTGGGTGGGCGGCATGATGGCGTGCTGCAACTGAAGCGTCAGCCGGTTGCGCTCGGTCGCCTGCTGCTCGGTGTGCGCGAGTTGGTCGCGCGTGGCGGCGAGCGCGACCTCCGTCCAGTGCTGCGCGGAGATGTCCTGGTAGGCGCCGCGCACCACGAACAGCCGCCCGTCGGTGTCCAGGACCGGCTCGGCCACCACCCGGATGTGCCGGGTCACCCCGTCGGGCCGCTGGAGCCGGAAGGCCGCGGAGGCCGGGCGGCGGTGGTGCAGCAGTGTGCGCAGGAACCGCCCGATGGCCACGGCGTCGTCCGGGTGGGCGTGCGAAGGCAGCTCCTCCAGCGGCACCGGGGTGTTCGACGGGACGCGGCCGTAGAGGCCGAACAGTTGGTCGTTCCAGGTGATCTCGCCCGTCAGCAGGTTCTCCTCGAAGCCGCCGATGCGGCCGAGGCGCTGCGCGTGCTGGAGCAGGCTCGCCAGCCGTGCCGTCTCGTCCTCGATGCGCCATATCAGCAGCACGCTGCCGCCGTGCCGGCTGATGCTGATGTCCGCCACCGCCGACAGCGGCACCTGGTCGACCAGCGCCGTCAGATGCATCCGGTGCGCCCGGTACACCTCGCCCGTGGCGTACACCCGCTCCACCCGCTGGAACAGCTCGCTCTTCCCGGCGGCCATGGGAAAGGCCTCCAGGAGCAGCGCGCCGTTGACCACGGCGCGCGGCCGGCCGGCCGGATCCAGGAAGCGGCTGTTGACGTGCTGGATGCGGAAGTCCACCAGCTGCCCGTCGCCGTCGACGTGCGGGACCAGCACCAGGGCCGGGTCGTGCAGCCCGTCGGCCAGGTCCATCAGCTCGGCGGCGTCCGGCAGCACCCGCGGTTCCTGTCCCGCGGCCTGGCCCGGCGCGGACGTCTTCAGGGTGTGCGCACACAGTTCGGCGAGGGCCTCCACCTGGCGTACGACCTGGGGCGGCTGCGTCTCCAGCGGTCCGGGCCAGGCGATCTCCAGCACCCCGTGGATACGGCCGCCGGTGCCGGCGGGCACCGCCACCCGGCCCCCGTCCGGGTGCAGGTGCCGCCCGATGGTGGGCAGCCCGGTCGCGGCGAGCGAGGTGAACCACTGGCCGGTGCGCTCGGTGAGACCCCGGCGGGCCACGGTGGACACCTCCGGCGGCACATAACGCCACCGGGCGGCCTCCGCCGGGGAGAAACCGGCGCTGCCCGACAGGGTCAGCGAGCCGTCGGCACCCGCCGCCCAGACCGCCACGGCCACCGCGCCCAGCGGGCGCAGCGCGTGCTCCAGCAGCGAGTCGGCGACGGCCTGGGTGTCGTCCGCCGCCAGTGCCCCGCTCTCCGCGGCCCGCAACCGCACGGCCGAGTCGCGCTCCCGCGCTCCCCCGGCGGCGGCCAGGAAGGCGTCGGTGACCTCGGAGACCCGGTCGCGGGCCGCCTGGTTGATGACCTCCACCGCGAACTCCAGCGGCGTCACCCGGGCCTGCTCGGCCAGCTCGGCGAGCTGCCGGGCGGCCTGCGCCGGACCGCAGCCCAGCCGCTCCACCAGGATGCCCTTGGCGAGTTCCATCAGGGCCCGGCCCTCGGCCTCCGCCTGCGCGGCGCGCACTTCGCGGCGCAACCGCTCCACGGTGGCGGCCAGCCGCCCCACGGGGGACGTGGGGTAGGCGCCCGCGGGATCGGCCGGTGCCGGGCCGCCGGCGGGCGGCCGCGCCCCGGACTCGGACGGCTCCGGAACCGGTCCGGCGCCGGCCGGATCGCGCTGCTGCTCGGACGTGCTCACGATGGACAGGCTCCTCGGCTGAACGGCGCTGCGGTGCGGGCGGTGCCGCGGGGGACCGGGCTCGCCGCGCCGCTGCGCGGGGCGGGCGCCGACGCGCTCACGCGGACAGCCAGTGCCGGACGCGGGCGATGAGGTCGTCCGTGTCGACGGGCTTGGTGACGTAGTCGCTCGCCCCGGACGCCAGCGACTTCTCCCGGTCCCCGGGCATCGCCTTCGCGGTGACGGCGATGATCGGCAGCTCGACGTACTGCGGCAGCCTGCGGATCTCGGACGTCGCGGTGTAGCCGTCCATCTCCGGCATCATCACGTCCATCAGGACGAGCGCGACGTCGGGGTTGCCGACCAGCGTCTCGATGCCCTTGCGCCCGTTCTCCGCGTGCAGCACCCGGTAGCCGTGCAGTTCCAGGATCCCGCTGAGCGCGAACAGGTTGCGCGCGTCGTCGTCGACGACGAGGACGGTACGGCCCGCGAAGGCGCCGTCGACGGGCGGCGCGAGGTCCTGCGGCTCCTCGGCCCGCACCAGGGACAGCACGTCCCCCGGCTCCTCGGCCGACAGGTGCAGGGCGATGCGCTCGCGCAACTCGTCGAGGCTGGAGAGGAACTCCAGCGATCCGTCGTCCCCGCGCGAGCGCAGCGCCTCCGCCCGGGCCACGTCCGGACGCCGACCGCTGTGCACGAGCACCGGTACGCCCGCCAGCGCCGAGTCGCCCTGAAGCGCCCGGAGGAACCGGGACGCCTCCCGCTCGGGCATGTCCAGGTCGAGGACGACGCAGTGGCACGGCTCGGCGGCCAGCGCCCCCGCCGCCTCCTGCGCCCCCATGGCGGTGATGACGTCCACGGTGGGCAGCGCTCCCGCGTCGTCGGCGCTGTGCCGGACCACGTCCGCGACCACGCTCTCGGCGACCAGGGTCAGCAGCCCGCGGGAACGCTCCTCGACGACCAGCAGCCGCCGCCTGCGCGGCCCGTCGCCGCCCGAGTGCGCCCGCGCGCCCTCCCGGTCAGCCGCGGCGGCCGGCACCAGCTCGGCCGGCGCCTTCTGCGGGGTCCGGCCGCCGCCGAGCACCTGCTCGAAGTCGGGGCGGGCCACCGGCAGGAAGAGCGTGAACGTGCTGCCCCGGCCGGGCACGCTGTCCACGGCGACGGCGCCGCCGAGCAGATGCGCGATCTCCCGCGTGATGGACAGCCCGAGACCGGTCCCGCCGTACTTGCGGCTGGTGGTGCCGTCCGCCTGCTGGAAGGCGCCGAAGATCGTCTCCAGGTGTTGTTCCGGGATGCCGATGCCGGTGTCCTTGACCCGGAAGGCCACGACCGCGCCGCCCCGCACGACGCCCTCGGGCACCTCGTCGTCCGCGGCCGGCTCGATGCACAGCTCGACGCCGCCCTGCTCGGTGAACTTCACCGCGTTGGACAGCAGGTTGCGCAGGATCTGGCGCAACCGGGAGTCGTCGGTGAGCAGGTCCGCGGGCGCGCCCGCCGCGGTGGTGACCGCGAACTGGAGGCCCTTCTGCGTCGTCATCGGCTGGAAGGTGGCCTCGACGTAGTCGATGAGCTGGCGCAGCGACACCCGCTCCGGGGTGACGTCCATCTTGCCCGCCTCGACCTTCGACAGATCCAGGATGTCGTTGATCAGCTGGAGCAGGTCACTGCCCGCGGAATGGATGATCCCCGCGTACTCGACCTGCTTCGGGGTGAGGTTGCGCGAGGGGTTCTGGGCGAGCAACTGGGCCAGGATCAGCAGGCTGTTGAGCGGGGTGCGCAGCTCGTGGCTCATGTTCGCCAGGAACTCCGACTTGTACTTCGAGGCCAGCGACAACTGCTGGGCGCGGGCCTCCAGTTCCTGCCGGGCCTGCTCGATCTGGAGGTTCTTCGCCTCGATGTCGCGGTTCTGCTCCGCCAGCAGCGAGGCCTTGTCCTCCAGTTCGGCGTTGGAGCGCTGGAGCTCGTCCTGCTGCGACTGCAACTCGGCCGAGCGGGACTGGAGTTCGGCCGTCAGCCGCTGGGACTCGTCGAGCAGCTCGTCGGTGCGGGCGTTGGCCACGATGGTGTTGACGTTGACCCCGAGGGCTTCGCGCAACTGCTCCAGGAAGTCCCGGTGGACCGGCGTGAACGCGGTGACCGACGCCAGCTCGATGACGCCGAGGACCTGGTCCTCGAACAGGATCGGCAGCAGGATCAGCTCGGTCGGCACCGCCTGGCCGAGCCCGGAGGAGATGGTGACGTACCCCGCCGGCAGTTCGCCGACCGTGATGGTACGGCGGCTGCGCGCGGCCTGGCCGACCAGTGAGCGGCCGAAGGAGAAGCGGGTGGGCCGGTCGTCGTCGGGCCTGCCGTAGGAGCCGACGAGCCGCAGTTCGGGGCCGCGCTCGCCGTCCTCGGCCAGATAGAAGGCGCCGTACTGGGCCGACACCAGCGGGGTCAGCTCGTCCATGATCAGCTCGGCCACGACCGGCAGGTCGCGGTGGCCCTGCATCAGGCTGGTGATCCGCGCCAGGTTGGACTTGAGCCAGTCCTGCTCCTGGTTGGCCCGGGTGGTCTCGCGCAGGGACTCCACCATGGAGTTGATGTTGTCCTTGAGTTCGGCGACCTCGCCGGAGGCCTCCACGGTGATCGAGCGGGTCAGGTCGCCCTCCGCCACGGCACTGGCCACCGCGCCGATCGCCCGCACCTGCCGGGTCAGGTTGCCGGCCAGCTCGTTGACGTTCTCCGTGAGCCGCTTCCAGGTGCCCGAGACGCCCTCCACCTCGGCCTGTCCGCCGAGGCGCCCCTCGGTGCCGACCTCGCGGGCGACGCGGGTGACCTCGTCGGCGAAGGCGGAGAGGGTGTCGACCATCGTGTTGATGGTCGTCTTCAGCTCCAGGATCTCGCCGCGCGCGTCGACGTCGATCTTCTTCGACAGGTCGCCCCTGGCCACCGCGGTCGTCACCAGAGCGATGTTGCGCACCTGACCGGTGAGGTTGTTCGCCATCGAGTTGACGTTGTCGGTCAGGTCCTTCCAGGTGCCCGCGACGTTGGGCACGTGGGCCTGTCCGCCGAGGCGTCCTTCCGTTCCGACCTCACGGGCGACGCGGGTGACCTCGTCGGCGAACGCGGACAGGGTGTCGACCATCGTGTTGATCACGTCGGCCAGGGCGGCGACCTCGCCCTCGGCCTCGACCGTGATCTTGCGGGACAGATCGCCGCGGGCAACGGCGGTGGCCACCTGGGCGATCGAGCGGACCTGCCCGGTCAGGTTGGACGCCATCACGTTGACGTTGTCGGTGAGGTCCTTCCACGTCCCGGAGACGCCCTGGACGTCGGCCTGCCCGCCGAGGCGTCCTTCGGTGCCGACCTCGCGGGCGACGCGGGTGACTTCGTCGGCGAAGGCGGAGAGCTGGTCGACCATCGTGTTGATGGTGTTCTTGAGTTCGAGGATTTCGCCGCGGGCGTCGACGGTGATTTTCTGGGAGAGGTCGCCCTCGGCGACCGCCGTCGCCACCTGGGCGACATTGCGGACCTGCGCGGTGAGGTTGCCCGCCATGAAGTTGACGGAGTCGGTCAGGTCCCGCCAGGTGCCCTTGACGCCCTGGACGTCGGCCTGTCCGCCGAGGCGTCCTTCGGTGCCGACTTCGCGGGCGACGCGGGTGACTTCGTCGGCGAAGGCGGAGAGTTGGTCGACCATCGTGTTGATGGTGTTCTTGAGTTCGAGGATTTCGCCGCGGGCGTCGACGGTGATTTTCTGGGAGAGGTCGCCCTTGGCCACCGCGGTCGTCACCTGGGCGACATTGCGGACCTGCGCGGTGAGGTTGCCCGCCATGAAGTTGACGGAGTCGGTCAGGTCCCGCCACACACCCGCCACGCTGGGCACCTTTGCCTGCCCGCCGAGGCGTCCTTCGGTGCCGACCTCACGGGCGACGCGGGTGACTTCGTCGGCGAAGGCGGAGAGCTGGTCGACCATCGTGTTGACGGTCTCCTTCAGTTGCAGGATCTCGCCGCGCGCGGGCACGTCGATCTTCTGCGACAGATCGCCCTTGGCCACCGCCGTCGCCACCTGCGCGATGTCACGCACCTGGGTGGTGAGATTGCCCGCCATGGCATTGACCGAGTCGGTCAGATCGGCCCAGGTGCCCGAGACCCCCGGCACCTCCGCCTGACCGCCGAGCGTGCCCTCGGTGCCGACCTCCCGGGCCACCCGGGTGACTTCGGAGGTGAACACGGACAACTGGTCGACCATCCCGTTGAACACGGTCGCGATGTCGCCCATGAGCCCGTCGGCGTCCTCCGGCAGGCGCGTGCCGAAGTCGCCGTCCCGTACGGCCGTCAGGCCGGCCAGGAGCTGCCGCAGCTCCCGGTCGCCCGGAACGGCGTCGAGGACCTCGGTTCTGTCGCTGGTCATGCGCACCCTCGTCCCGCTCCCCAGGAGTCCTCGCCGGTGAGGACTCGGACATCTCCAACGGGCCGCCGCGGGCCCGCCGACGTGCGTGCATTTCCGCGATTTCACGGATCTGCGTGATGAGAAATACGTCGCAGGCTAACCCACTCGGCCCGCCCCGAACAAAACACGTGCGTCAATATCCGGCCCGGTGAATTCGCCCCCGCACGCCGTGCATGACCTCGGGCTTCAGGGGTACGCGGACGTTTTGACCGCATGGCGTACCGCATGACGCCCCGTGCGGAAGAACCCGAAGACCCCGGCCCCGGAAACCTCGTATGACAACAATGCCGCCTTCGCCCTTCAGCCTCTCCGTGGAGACCCGTGGATCCGTCGTCGTGGTTGGCGTGGGAGGCGACCTCGACTACCTCACCCGCGGCCAACTCCTGGACGCGGTGACCGCGGTGCTCACCCGGCGCCACGCGGCCCGGCACCCGGTCGCCGACGTTCGCCTGGAGTTCTCGCGACTCGAGAGCGTCGACTCCTCCGGCCTGTCCGTGCTGCTCCAGATCCGGCGCCTCGTGGTCGAGGCGGGCGTCGCACTCCACCTGGACGAGCGTCCGGCCGTCCTGGAACGGCTGCTGGACATGACCGGAACGCTGGAACTGCTCACCTGCCGGCCCGAGAACATCTCCGCGCCCCAGGACATCTCCGCGCCCGAGGACGCCACCGGGCCCGCTCGTCGGCCGGCGATCTGAGCCCGCGCGGCGACCGGGCCTCCCGCACCCCCGCCCTTCGCGGCTCGGCGCCGAATGCCGGGGTCGGAGAAGGGTAGTTGGTGCGGTGGGAGCCGTCGGACCGGGACCACCGGCCCGAGGCTCGTGACACGTCAGCCCGGGGAGGAAGGAGCAGCGTGACCATAGAAAGAATCTGGTCGTATCCGCCGCAGGTCGCTCGTACCGAGGAAGAGGACCTGACCGGCTTCACCGTCGTCGCCACCGACGGCACCGTGGGCCACGTGGACCGGGAGGGCGGTCACTCCGGGATGCGGCACCTGGTCGTGGACACCGGGGTGTGGGTGTTCGGCAGGAGCATGCTGGTGCCGGTCGGCATGGTCGCCGGCATCGACTCCGCGGAGCGGAGGATCACGGTGGCCTGTTCGCGCGGGCAGATCAAGGCGGCGCCGCCCTTCAGGACCGACAGCGAGACCAGGGACCCGGAGTATCTGACGCGGGTGGGTGCCTACTACCACGGGCTTCCGCCCCGCGAGGCGACCAGCGCCTGAACCGGTGCGGCCCGCCGGTCGGGTCCTGACACCGCGACCGAGCCCGGACCCCGTCCGCAGCCGGGGCTCCGGGTGATCGGGACTCACCAGGGCAGGAAGACGTGCACGTCCTTGCCGTGATCGTTGACCACCACGCTCACCTGGTCGCACAGGGTGTGGATCAGGTGCCAGCCGATGCCGCCGCCGCCCCGGCTGGGGCGGAACGGCCGCGGGGCCGGCTGTGTGGTGCTGGTGTCGCTGAGCGTCACGTGCACCCCGTCGAAGGTGCGCCGCATCCGCAGCTCGAACGGCCCCGGCGCGTACTGCACCGCGTTCGCCGCGAGTTCCGTGACGACCAGCAGGATGTCGTCCCAGTGCTCGGGTGCCGCCGGCAGCGAGAGCCGTGCGACCTCGTCGAGGAACTCCTCCGCGGCGAGTCGCGCGCCCGTGACATGGTGCAACTCACCCGCGAAGCGGGCGGTGCGGCTCGGAATGCCCTCGCTGGCCAGTGTGTCGTCCCCAGGCGGCTCGAATGCCATCTCGCCTTCCGGCCCGGCCCCGTCGGCCGGGCTGTCGTCCTTTCTTTCCCTTGCGTCCACTGTCTTGTTCCCAGGGGCGCGGAGCCTACGCTTGGGCGTCGCAGGCAGCGGAAGGCAGGGAGTCGGCAGGGGGCGGACGGCAGCCCTGAGCGGGCAGGATGCGGTCGGCGGCAGGGAATCAGGCAGCGGGCAGCCGGCCCGGTACGGGTCCCGTGTTTTCCCGCCCGCGTCAGCGGAAGACGTTGTCGGAGTCGTCCCAGTCGGCCATCGGGTCGTGCGCGGTGTCCCGGCGTGGGGAGCGGCTCCGCGCCTGGTACATGGCGTCGATCTCGACCGCGTAGTGCCGTACGATGACGTCCCTGCGCAGCTTCATCGACGGTGTGAGCAGCCCGCCGGCCACGTCGAAGGGCGCGGGCAGCACCCGGAAGACCCGGATGGACTCCGAGCGGGAGACGGCGCTGTTCGCGGCGGCGACCGCCCGCTCGATCTCCTCCCGCAGCGCGTTCTCCTCACGCGCCTCCTGCTCCGGCGCGTCACCCTGCAACGCCAGCGCGGCACGCCAGTGGGCCAGGAACTCCGGGTCCAGGGTGATCAGCGCCCCCACGCAGGGCCGGTTGTCGCCCACGACGACCGCCTGGTGGACCAGCGGATGCATCCGCAGCCGCTGCTCCAGCGGGGCCGGGGCCACGCTCTTGCCTCCGCTGGTGACGATGATGTCCTTCTTGCGCCCGGTGATCGTCAGATAACCCTCGGCGTCCAGTTTTCCGATGTCGCCCGTGGCCAGCCAGCCGTCACGCAGCGCGGCCCGGGTCGCGGCCTCGTCGCCCACATACCCCTGGAACACCGACGGCCCCTGGACCAGGATCTCCCCGTCGTCCGCGACCTCGATCGCCGTGCCCGGCAGCGCCGTGCCCACGGTCCCCGACTTCTCCCGGCCCAGCGGCTGCATGGTGATGCCGCCCGCGGTCTCCGTGAGCCCGTATCCGTCGTGCACGTAGATGCCGATGCCCTCGTAGAACAAGGTGAGTTCGCGGCTGAGCGGGGAGCCGCCGGAGGTGGCGCGGACCACCCTGCCGCCCAGCGCTGTCCGCAGCTTGCGGTACACCGTCCGCTCGTACAGGGCGTGTTGCAGCCGCAGGTCGAGCCCGGGGCCCGGACCCCGGTCCAGCCGCTGCCGCTCCAGCGCCGCGGCGAAGTCCCGGGCGGTGTCGGCCGCCCGCTCGAACAGCGCGCCGCGGCCGGCCTGCCGGGCCGTGTGCAGGAAGTTCTTGTAGATCTTCTCGAAGACGGAGGGCACGGCGTAGAAGTACGTCGGCCTGAACGTGCGCAGCGCCGACGTCAGGGCCTCCTCGCCCAGCTCCGGTTCGTGGCCCATCAGGATGCCGCCGCGGATGCACAGGCCCTGGACCATCAGCCCGTACACGTGCGAGAAGGGCAGGAAGGCGAGCACCGACGCCTGCTCACCGGGCGGCGCGGCGGTGTGCCCCCAGCCGGCCAGCAGCGTGTCGCAGGGGCTCGCCAGCGCGCGGTGGCTCAGCGCGCAGCCCAGGGCGCGGCCCGTCGTGCCGGAGGTGTACGCGATCGCCGCGGTCGCGTCCGGCAGCACGATCCGGCGCAGCGAGTCCACCGTGGTCGGTGGTATCACCGCTCCCCGTTGCACCAGGTGCTCCAGCGCCCCCGCGTCCAGCTGCCACACGTGCCGGAGCCGGGGCAGCGTCGCGCACACCGGGCCGACCGTCATCACGCCCTGCTCGTCCTCGACGACGACGGCCACGCACTCGGAGTCCCGCAGGATCCACTCGACCTGCTCGCGCGAGGAGGTCGGGTAGATCGGGACGACCTCGGCGCCGACCGCCCACAGCGCGTACGCGAGGACCGTCCACTCGTACCGGGTGCGGGCCATGACCGCCACACGGTGGCCGGGCGAGATCTTGGCGGCGACCAGCCCTCTGGCCAGGTCGGTCACCTGGTCCCGCAGCTCCACGGCGGTCACCTCCTCCCACACCGGGGAGGAGGGGCCGGCGCGGCGCGCGAGCACCGGCAGGGTGGGACGGGTCTGCGCGGTCTCGAAGACGCTGTCGGCGAGCCCGCCGGTCAGCGGGGCGACGGCGGACGGAGCGAGGGCGAAGTCGCGCATGCGCTGCTCCTGGGGTTTACGGAGGTGACTCCGCCGATGAGTGGGGTGGTCGACGCGGATCGAATGTAGCCCAGGTCAGCGCGTCACGGGCCCCGAACCGGGAAGTAGCCCCGTTTCCCCCGCCCCCGCCCGCTCAGGCGGGGTACGGAGTCAGCCAGAGTGTGGCGAGCGGGGGAAGCGTGAGCCTGATGTGCCCGTCCTCCGGACCGCCCTCCGGTTCGAGCGGCCCGCGGTTGGCGACGCCGCCGCCGCCGTAGCGGGCGGCGTCGGTGTTCAGGACCTCGCGCCATGCGGTGACCTCGCCCGGCACGTCCAGGCGGTAGTCCTCGCGCACCACGGGGGAGAAGTTCGACACCGCCAGCAGCGGGGCGCCGGCCGCGTCATGGCGCAGGAACGCGTAGACGTTGTCGTCGGCTGCGTCCACGGCCACCCAGCGGAAGCCCTCGGGCCGGGTGTCGCGCTGCCACAGGGCCGGAGTGGCCCGGTAGAGCGTGTTGAGGTCGCGCACCAGGTCCTGCACCCCGCGGTGGTCGCCCGCGGCGCAGTAGTCCTCGTCGAGCAGCCACCACTCGGGCCCGTGCTGCTCGGAGAACTCGCCGCCCTGGGCGAACTCCTGGCCCATGAACAGTAGTTGCTTGCCGGGATGGGCCCACATGAAGCCCAGGTACGCGCGGTGGTTCGCGCGTCGCTGCCACCAGTCGCCGGGCATCTTCGACACCAGCGCCCGCTTGCCGTGCACCACCTCGTCGTGCGAGATCGGCAGGACGTAGTTCTCGCTGTAGGCGTACACCATCGCGAAGGTCATCTCGTGGTGGTGGTACTTGCGGTGCACCGGCTCCTTGCTCATGTACTGGAGCGAGTCGTGCATCCAGCCCATGTTCCACTTCAGCCCGAAGCCCAGGCCGCCGCCGTCGGTCGGCGCGGTCACCCCGCCCCAGGCGGTCGACTCCTCGGCGATGGTCACCACGCCCGGGGCGCGCCGGTACACGGTGGCGTTCATCTCCTGGAGGAACGCCATCGCGTCCAGGTCCTCCCGGCCGCCGTACGCGTTGGGCGTCCACTGGTCGGAGTCGCGCGAGTAGTCCAGGTAGAGCATGGAGGCCACCGCGTCCACGCGCAGGCCGTCGACGTGGAACTCCTCGCACCAGTACACGGCGTTGGCGACGAGGAAGTTGCGCACCTCCGTGCGGGCGAAGTCGAACTCGTACGTCCCCCAGTCGGGGTGCTCGGCGCGCTGCGCGTTCCCCGGCTCGTACAGCGGGTCCCCGTCGAAGCGGGCCAGCGCCCAGTCGTCCTTGGGGAAGTGCGCCGGCACCCAGTCCATGATCACGCCGATCCCGGCCCGGTGGCAGGCGTCGACGAAGTACCGGAAGTCGTCCGGCGAGCCCAGACGCGCGGTCGGGGCGTAGTAGGAGGTGACCTGGTAGCCCCAGGACGGTCCGAAGGGGTGCTCGGCCACGGGCATCAGCTCCACGTGCGTGAAGCCGAGGTCCTTGACGTACGCGGGCAGTCGCTCGGCCAGTTCGCGGTACGTCAGCCCCGGCCGCCAGGACGGCAGGTGGACCTCGTACACCGAGAACGGCGCCTCGTGCACCGGGGTGTCCGCGCGGTGTGCCATCCACTCCTGGTCGCCCCACTCGTGGTGGGCGGCCGTCACGACGGACGCGGTGGCGGGCGGCACCTCGGTGCGCCGGGCCATCGGGTCGGCCTTGAGGAACCGGCCGCCGTACTGCGAGGTGATCTCGAACTTGTACTTCGCGCCCTCGCCGATCCCGGGCAGGAACAGCTCCCAGACGCCCGCCGCGCCCAGCGAACGCATCGGGAAGGCGGTCCCGTCCCAGTGGCTGAAGTCGCCGGCCACCCGCACGCCCCGGGCGTTCGGCGCCCACACCGTGAACCGGGTGCCCCGCACGCCCTGGTGGGTCATCGGCTCCGCGCCCAGCGCCTGCCACAGCTGCTCGTGCCGGCCTTCCCGGATCAGGTGCAGGTCCAGCTCGCCGAGGGCGGGCAGGAAGCGGTAGGGGTCGTGGACCTCGTACTCGTCCCGCTCGTAGCCGACCACCAGGGTGTAGTCGGGGACAGCGGCCAGGGGCAGTACGGCCGAGAACAACCCGTCGCCCTCCGAGGCGAGCGGGGTGCGCTCGCCGTCCACGACCACGCTCACCGCGCGGGCGAAGGGACGCAGCACCCGCAGGGCGATCCCGCCCGGCACCGGATGCGCGCCGAGCAGCGCGTGCGGGTCGTGGTGGGCGCCGGACAGCAGGCGCTCACGGTCGGCGGGATCGAGCGGCGGGGCCGTTCGGGCCCGTGCCGCCGCGGGCAGGACGGGGCCGGACGGCTCGGGAAGTGACGTGTCGCGCAGTGCCACCGGTTCAGCCTCCTCTCACGGCGAGACGTTCGATCGCCGCCATCGGTACGGCGAGCCAGTCGGGGCGGTGCCGGGCCTCGTACAGCACTTCGTACACGGCACGGTCCGTCTCGTAGGCCCGCAGCAGGGCGTGTTTCTTACGGGGGTCCCAGCCGGCCCGGGAGGCGTAGCCGGCGCAGTACGCCTCCCGGCAGCGGCGCGCCCACTCCGGGCGCCAGGGGCGGCGCTGGCGGGCGGCGTAGTCGAAGGAGCGCAGCATCCCCGCCACGTCCCGCACCGGGGACTCGGGGATGCGGCGCTCGGCGAGCGGACGCGACGGCTCGCCCTCGAAGTCGATGACGAACCACTCGCGCCCGGCCCGCAGTACCTGGCCGAGGTGCAGGTCGCCGTGCACGCGCTGGGCGGGCGGCCCGGCGTCGCAGCTGGCCAGCGCGGCGAACGCGGTGCGCAGCCGGGTCGCGTACGGGCGCAGCGCGGCGACGCTGTGCGCGGCGGCCTCCAGATGCTCGGTCATCGTCGCGGCGGTGCGCGCGATGTCCTGGTGGGCGCCGGTGGGGAAGGCACCGGCCAGCGCCAGGTGGACCTCCGCGGTCGCCTGCCCCAACTGGTGCGCCTGGGTGGTGAAGTCGTCACCGGTGGCCAGGGCCCGCAGGGCCAGCGTCCAGCCGTCGGCCGCGTCGCGCAGGAACGGCTGGAGCACCCCGAGTGTCGCGGGCTCCGGTTGCGTGGTGTGGAACCAGGCCACCGGAGCGGGCACCCGGGTGCAGTCCTGCCCGGCCAGGGCCCACGGCACCTCCAGGTCCGGGTTGACGCCCGGCTGGATGCGGCGGAACACCTTCAGGATGAACTCGTCCCCGTACACGATCGAGGAGTTGGACTGCTCGGCGTCCAGCAGCCTGGGCACCAGGTCACCGGGGATCAGTACGGACGGGTCCGCCTCGAAGTGCAGCGGCCCCGAGGCGCCGGGGTGGCGCATCCGGTCCAGGAGCAGCTGGGCCGAACGCGGGTCGCACAGCGCGTCGTAGATCGCGAGGCCGGCCAGCGGCCCCTCCTCGGGGCGGCCGATGAACGCCCGGTGCAGGCGCGGGGCCGGCTGCCGCCGTACGCCGAGCAGCAGTTGGTAGCAGTCGGCGGGCGGCGCGGCGGGCGTTCCGGTGGGGGCGGGGACCGTGCCGGGACCGGAGGGGACGCCCGCGTGCTCGGCGTGGACGAGCAGATGCAGACAGCCCGGGAACAGCTCCGTCATCGACAGCAGACGCAGATCGGTGACGGGCCGGTCCTTGCCGGCGAACCAGCGCTGCTGCGGCAGCCATTCGCGCAGCAGCGAGTTGAGCGAGGCCATGGGCCCGGCCAGGCTCGCGGCGCTCGGCGTCAGCGACGCGGTCTTCGGCATGGTCACGCCTCCTTTCGTCGGCCGCACGCTCACACGCGTCGGCCGGTCCGGGATGCGACGTTGGCGGTGAGCCGGAACCAGTAGAACCCGTGGCCGGCCAGGGTGAGCAGGTAGGGGAGTTCACCGATGGCCGGGAAGCGGACTCCGCCGATGAGCTCGACCGGGTGGCGTTCCTGGAAGGCCCGCAGGTCGAGTTCGGTGGGCTGGGCGAAGCGGGAGAAGTTGTGGACGCACAGGACCAGGTCGTCCTTGTACTCGCGGAGGAAGGCGATGACCGCGGGGTTGGAGGACTGGAGTTCGGTGAAGGAGCCGAGTCCGAAGGCGGGGTTCTGTTTGCGGATCTCGATCATGCGGCGGGTCCAGTGCAGCAGCGACGAGGGGGAGGACATCGACGCTTCGACGTTGGTGAC